>DATLHN010000803.1:0-23014 GCA_035539875.1 Armatimonadaceae bacterium | reverse complement strand
GAGGCGCTGTAGACCGTGCCGTCCGGGCCGGTCGCCATGCCGTAGTAGGTCGTCGCCGTCGGCGGCTTCTCCGCGAGCAGGGGGCGGGCCGCGCTCCCGTCCGGTTCGATGCGATACAGAGCGCCCGAGGGCGAGCCGAACGTCGCCGCGCAGATGCTGCCGTCCGGCGCGACCGCGAGGCCGCTGACCGACGCCTCGGCGGCGTCGAAAAGAATCTCCGGCTTGCCCGCCGCCGCGCCCGGCCCGGCGACGCGCACCACCAGGCCGCCCGGCGCGGTCCCGGCGTACACCGTACCGTCCGGCCCCGCGGCGAGCGCGGTGACGCTGCCCTCGGAGCTCGCGTAGACCGGGGCGGGGGCCGCCTTGATCGGCGCGGCGGCGTCCGGCCTCACGGCGTAGACGCGCGCGCGGGAGCCGCCGGTGCCGACGTAGAGCGTGCCGTCCTTGCCCGTCGCCAGCGCGAGGACGTACTGCTCCGGGGTGTCGAGCAGGGGCGTGACCTTGCCGTCGGGGGAAACGCGCAGCACGCGACCGTTGGGCGAGGTGCCCGCGTAGAGCGTGCCATCGGCGGCGCGCGCCAGGGCGTGCACTTCGAACTCGCCGGTCTCGGCGAAGACGGCGCGCCTGCCGTCTGGGCCGACGCGGTAGACGCGCCCGGAGTCGCCGCTGCCGACGAAGACGCCGCCCGCGCCGTCCGGGACGATCGCCCAGAAGTAGGGGTCGTCGCTCTCCGTCACCTTCGCCAGGCGCGGCGCGAGCCGCAGCTCGCCTTCGGAGGTGAGCGTAAGGCCCTCCAGCGTCCCGGCCCGGAAGTCCGCCGCGCTCGCCTGTCGGAAAATACCCGGCGCGCGCACCACGGACTTCGCCTCGGGCGTCGCCGCGGGGGCATCACCACCGGCGGAGGCGGGCTTGTCGTCGGCCCCGGCGGCTTTGGCCGCGCCGCCGGTGGCGGGCTCCTCCTCTTCTTCCTCCTCACCTTCGCCCGCGGGGGGCGCGGGGAACAGGACAGCGCCCAGGGATTCGGGCAGCAGCCCGGCGAGGCCCGCGCGGATGATCTCCTCGTCATCCGGGTCGATGCCCAGGGGCGGCGCGCCCGGAGCGCCGCCGGGAGGCGCGGCGGGAATCGTCGGGTTCGACCCCGGCAGGGTCGTCGGGGAGACCAGGGTTCCCCCGCTGCCGCCGCGCTGCGGCATGCCCTTCTTCGCCACCCGGATCGGCAGGTACTGGAGGCCCGAAAGGACGTACTGCGTGTCGAGCGTGGACTTGACCTCTTCGCGCTCCAGGCGCAGGCCCGAGGAGCGGCCCGCGCGCATCACGGCGTCGAGGTGCGGCGGCAGGCCCGAGAGCTTCTCGCCGCGCACGTTCACCGCCGCCGACGGGAGCATGACGCGGGCGACGATCTGGTCGTTGCGCTCGCGCTCGGCGAAGTCGCGGACGATCTGGCGGACGCTGGCGGCGTTCGGGTTCGCGCCACCCGAGAGGACGAGCGTCCCGCCCGGCCCGATCGTTATGCCGCCAGCCATCCCGCCGCCGCCTTGCACCATGAGCAGCAGCGTGCCGTTGGGCGTGCCCGGGGGGATGCGCAACGAGACGTTGCGCACGAACCGCTCCGCCTTGTACGGTTTCAGGACGACGCCCACCTGGACGGTATCGCCCGGCTCGAACTGCGTCTGCTTCAGGAAGATGCGCTCCACCTGCGCGGTCCGGCGGCCCGGCTCGATGGTGACGTCCATAGTAATACGCCGCACGCCCACGGGGTAGAACGGGTTCGTCGCCAGCGTCCGCATGAGCTGCGAAAGCTCGCTGGTGGCGGGCATGTCGATGGTCGCGGGGTCGAAGAAGCGGTTCGTGCGGGTGACGGTGCCGACTTCGTCCGCCTCCACGGTCAGCTTCACGGTCGCCATCGCGTCGCCGGGCTGGCCGTGCATCTCGGCGATGGCGCTGCCCGCCGCCAGCGGCGCGAGCACGGGGGTAAGCATCGGGTGGCGGACCAGCTTCGCCTGGAACGTCCGCTGGCGGCGGAACGCTTTGTCGTCCACGCGCACGGTGATCGGCACCATCTTCGGCGTCGCGCCGATGGTCCCGCCGATGGAGAAGGGGCGGTCCTGCGTAAACGCGCCGACCAGCGACACCGCCGAGCCGATCTTCTCGGACTCGGCGAACGACGGCTGGACGTCGTGGATGCGCGCGGTGTACATCGGGGCGTTGATCGGCCCGATGCCCATGAACGGGTGCCCGAACGCCACGATCCGCTTGTCGCGCCGGTAGGTCAGCGTCCCGATCCCGCTGACGTCTATATCGCCGGTCGCCAGGCTCATCGCCACCGCGCCGCCCGGCGCTAGCGCGGAGCCCTGTTGCGCCGCCGCGCCGGTCGAAGAGGCCGACGACGACGCTCCGACCGGCGACATCTTCACGCGAAGGCCCAGCGGCTCCAGGGCGGCTGCCCACTGCGCGAAGCGCGCGCGGGGCACCCCGCTGAGCGAGACCGGGGTCATCAGCGGGCGCAGCGGATGGGGAAGGCGCGAATCCCGGACCTTCAGACCGCCGGGAGGCGCGGGCGGCCGACCCGGCAGGTCGGGCAGGCTCTCCTCCGCGGACTGCGGCAGGTGCGGGTCCCAGGCGTCGAGCATGTCCTCGATGGGGGTCAGGTACCCGAGCGGCTCCCGGGTGAACTGCGCGCCGTAGGCGACCGCCCCCACTATCCGGCCGTTGACGTACACCGGCGAGCCGCTCATGCCCGCGATGACGTCGGTGTAGCGCTTCATGTTCGGCCCGCCGAGCCGCACGAATATCAGGTCGCGCCCGTTGTTGACCTTCTTGAGCACCCCGAGGACGGTGACGTCGAACCGCTCGATCTTCGTCCCCTGGAAGATCGTCAGGCCGTATCCCTTCATCCCCGGCCGCAAAGCGGAGGTCGGCAGGTACTCGTTCGCGCTCAGGTGGTGGGGCGCTCGCGGGGCGGCGCTGCCGCCCCCGGCGGGTCGCGGCTTGCCGCCGCCCGGCGGCGCGGCGAGCGAGGAAGGGGCCGCGGCGAGGGATGCTGCCAGGGCGACCAGGGAGACGGCAAGGGTTAGGGGGCGCATGGGCGGTAGGTCCGGTCGATCTTTCCGGTCTATCTCCCGGCGACGGGGATCGCCGGGAGGCTGCGCGCGCCGGAAGGCCCGACGGCGCGGACGGCGAACAGGTAATCGTCTTTACTGAGAGGCAGTCGGACGGCGTTCCCGGTTTCTACCCGCCGCGTTCCCTCCCAGTCGGGCGCGGTGGTGCGCCGCCAGAGCACCTCGTACTCCGCCGCGCCCGGCGCGGCCTCCCAGGTGAGACTCGTCTCCGGGCTCAAGTCGCCCTTCAGCGTCGCCGCGGCGGGCGCGGGTGGTGCGCTCGCCAGCTCCGCGACGGTCGCGGCGTTGACCTTCGCCACCCTCTGGAGGTAGTCGTAGTCAACGAACTCGGGCAGGTCTCCGTACTGGACGCCGCCCTCGACGCGGATGTCCTGGTGCTGGTGCCGCCAGTCCTCGTTCGGCTCGGTGAGGCGCACGGCGTAGGGGAAGCCGTGGTTCAGAAACGACGAGTGGTCCCCGCCGCGCCCGTACCGGTCATTCCGATAGACCAGTTCGACGTCGAAGCCCTTCACGTAGCGGCGTGCCGCGTCGCGCACGGCGCGCGCCAGGGTCCGAGCGGGCGTGTCGGCGTCGGTGCCCCAGGCCCGCTGCCGCGCGAGCGTCTCGGGCGCGACGCCGGGGTCGTAGCCCGCGGAGAATACCCGGATCACCTTGTCGTTCTTTTTGCCGTCCTGGCCGCGCGAGTTGCCCACGATATCGTTCGTGAGCATCGCCAGCACCGTCTTCTTCTCCTCGGCCAGCTTCTTCGCCAGGTAGGCGGAGCCGAGCAGGCCCTGCTCCTCGCCGGTCACGGCGGCGAAGACGACGGTCACCGGGTACTTCTGCGCCGCCATGCGCCGCGCCGTTTCCAGCACGACCGCCACCCCGGAGGCATCGTCGTTCGCGCCCGGCGCGGGCGAGCGGGCCTCCATCACGTCGGTGACGCGCGAGTCGTAGTGCCCGCTGATGACGATCACGGTGTCGGGCCGCTCCGTCCCGGGAAGGGTCGCGACGACGTTGGTCAACTGCGCCGCCGCAGGCACGCGGTTTCCCGGCTCCTGCGTCCACGTCTGCTTCTCGACCTTGAGCGCGCCACCGGTCTCCGCGGAGATGGCCTGGAACTCCTTCGCCAGCCAGTCCGCCGCCAGGTCTACCCCGCCCGCGCCGGACAGCGTGTGGCGCGTGGGAAACGCGGCGAGCGTCCGCACCGACCGCTCCAGGCGGTCCTTGTAAATGCCGTCCACGACCGTCTGCACGGCCTTGCTCCTGTCCGGCGGGCGCGGCGCGGCGGCGGGCGCGTTTCGCAGCGCGCCGAAACCAAGAAGGCCGACAGCGACGAGGGAGACGGGGAGCAGGGGAAGGAAACGGTAAGAACGGGGCATAGTGCCGTTATTGTAACCGAAGGGGGTGGAAGCGGGCAATCGCCGTCGTCCCTGCGGTTCGTGCCGCAGGGACGACGGCGATCATCGGGTATTACGCCGTCTTCGCGAACGTCCCGTTCTCCAGGTCGTCGAGGGCCTGCTTCATCTGGTCCACGTTGCTCAGCACGAGCGAGCGGTACTGGAGGACGGGCTCGCCGAGCGGCTTCGCGCTGACGAAGATGAACCGCGCCTCGTCGTGGCCGTCGTTGCGCGCGGTCACGCCGTCGCCGTCGCCGAAGATGGCCAGGTGGGCCTCGGTCGCCTTCTTCCCCTCGTCGCCGAACGCCACGCGGCCCGCGATGACGTAGGCGAAGGCGGAATCGCCGGGCGGGGCGGGCAGGGAGACGGACGCGCCGCCCTCGGGCAGGCGGACGTCGAGGTAGGTGGGGCGCACGGCGATGCCCTCGAACGGGCCGGTGACGCCGCCGACCGTGCCCGCGACCACGCGAACTGTCGCGCCACCGTCGAGCGTCACCTCCGGCACCTCCTCGGGGCGGGCGGCGCGGTAGGCGGGCGGCTTCAGCTTCTCGGCGGCGGGCAGGTTGAACCAGATCTGGAGGCCCTGGTGCGTCCCGTCCTCGCCCACCTCCATCATCTCCGAGTGGAAGAGGCCGCCCCCGGCGGTCATCCACTGCGAGCCGCCCGGTCCGACGCTGTCCTCGTTGCCCATCGAGTCGCGGTGGTGGACGCGGCCCTTCCAGACGTAGGTCAGCGTTTCGATGCCCCGGTGCGGGTGAAGGGGGAAGCCGATCTCCTGCGCCGCGCCCGCCGCCGCGTCCGCGGTCATGTGGTCGAGCAGCAGGAACGGGTCGAGCAGGATCAGCTTGTCGGAGCCGATGGTGCGGTGGATCGTGACGCCCTGCGCCTCCTTCGCCTCCACCGGGGTCATGACGATGCCCACGGGCCGAACGCTCATAGTGTCATCTCTCCTCCCGGCCCGATTGTACCTGTTAAAGAGGGCGCGGGGGCGGCGGGGGCGAACGTCTACTCCATGAGTCAGAACACGCTGCCCTCCCCGCTTTCCGCAGTGGATATAGCCGCGCTCCGGGCGCAGTTCCCGGCCGTCGCGGCGGGGGAGGCGCCGGGGACCGTCTTCTTCGACAACCCGGGCGGGACGCAGGTGCCGCGGGCGGTCATCGATGCCGTGGGCGACTACTACCGCTTCGCCTGCGCGAACGTCGGCGGGGCGTTCGAGACGAGTCGGCGCACCGACGAGACGGTGCGGGCGGCGCGCTCCGCCGTGGCCGACCTTCTCGGCGCGCCCGACCCGGAGACCATCGTCTTCGGACCGAGCATGACCGCGCTGACGTTCCACCTGGCGCGCAGCCTCGCGCGCGAGGTCGGCCCCGGCGACGAGGTGGTCGTCACCGACCTGGACCACGACGCCAACGTCGCCCCCTGGCTCGGACTCGCGGAGGCGACCGGCGCGACCGTGCGCGCGGTCCCCTTCCACCGCGAGGACGGTACGCTGGACGCCGACGCCTTCGCCGCGGCGCTGCGGCCCGGCAAAACAAGACTGGTCGCGATCGGGCACGCGTCGAACGCGCTCGGGACCGTGACCGACCTCGCGCCGCTGCTGGCGATGGCGCGGGAGGCGGGCGCGCTGACCTTCGTGGACGGCGTCCAGTCCGCGCCGCACCTGCCGGTGGACGTGGCGGAGTTGGATTGCGACTTCTTCGCCTGCTCGGCCTACAAGTTCTTCGGGCCGCACGTCGGCGCGCTGTACGGGAAGCGCGAGCACCTGGAGCGTCTGACGCCGCACAAGGTCCGCCCGTCGAAGGACGTGATCCCCTACCGCTGGGAGCAAGGCACGCTGAACCACGAGGGGCTGGCCGGGACCGCCGCCGCGGTGCGCTACCTGGAGGGCGTCGGTGAGCGGGCGGGCGGTACGGGCGACCGGCGCGCGAAGCTGACCGCCGCCATGACCGCGATCCGCGACTACGAGCGGATGCTCTCCGCCCACCTTCTGGAGGGGCTGACCGCCGTCCCGGGCGTTACGGTCTACGGCCTGAAGGACGCGGCGCGGGTCGCCGAACGCGTGCCCACGGTCGCGTTCACCCGCGCGGGCGAGTCGCCGCGCGCCACGTGCGAGCGGCTCTGGGAGTCGGCGCGCGTCTGCCTCTGGAGCGGCAACTACTACGCCCTGCGCGTCATGGAGTCGCTCGGCCTGGAAGCGACCGGCGGCGCGGTCCGCGTCGGCCTCGCCCACTACAATACCCCCGCCGAGATCGACCGCTTCCTCGCCGCCCTCGGCGGGGCGGGACGCGCCTGAGACGCCGTTTGCGATGTCACTGTTTTGACGATAAAATAGTCCATTACACAACTATCCTTGTGCATCCCGTGTTGCTACGCACTCCGGTTCGCGTCCACACCCCGTTTGCGGCCTCCTCACCGATACCCCGCCACCTGCACCTCGATACGTGATCTGCCTGAGCCGGACTCAGCGGCGTAAATACGCCACGCAGCAGGCCGATTCCAGGAAGAAAAATCACATGTCGTTCACATCGCTCGGCCTCCGGGCCGAACTTCTGCGCGCCCTCGGCGACGCAGGCTACACCACGCCCACGCCCGTCCAGGCGCAGGCGATTCCCGTTATTATGGAGGGCCGCGACGTCCTCGCCGGAGCGCAGACCGGTACCGGCAAGACCGCCGGTTTCACCCTGCCGCTCCTGCACCGTCTCTCGGAGACCGCTCCGAAGGGCAATAACAGCGTCGCGCCGCGGCGCATGCCCGTGCGCGCCCTTATCCTGACGCCGACCCGCGAACTCGCGGCCCAGGTGGAGGAGAGTGTCCGCACGTACGGCCGCTACCTGCCGGGCATCACGTCGACCGTCATCTTCGGGGGCGTGAGCATCAATCCGCAGATCGACCGCCTGCGCCGCGGGGTGGACATCCTGGTGGCGACGCCGGGCCGCCTGCTCGACCACGTGCAGCAGCGCACCGTGGACCTGAGCCGCGTCGAGGTGCTGGTCCTGGACGAGGCCGACCGGATGCTCGACATGGGCTTCATCCGCGACATCCGCCGGATTCTCGCCCTGCTGCCCGCGAAGCGCCAGAACCTGCTGTTCTCCGCAACGTTCTCCGACGAGATCAAGGGGCTGGCCGACGGCCTGCTGCACAACCCGGCGTACGTCGAGGTGGCCCGCCGCAACGCCGAGAGCGAGCTGGTGACCCAGGCCGTCTACGACTCGCGCCAGGAGCACAAGCGCGACCTGCTCGTCCACCTGCTGGTCCAGGAGAAGATCCAGCAGGCGCTGGTCTTCACCCGCACCAAGCACGGCGCGGACCGGCTGGCCAAGCAGCTCCAGCGCGACGGCATCAACGCGGTGCCGATCCACGGCAACCGCAGCCAGTCGCAGCGGACCAAGGCGCTGGCCGACTTCAAGAGCGGCGCGGCGCGCATCCTGGTCGCGACCGACATAGCCGCCCGGGGCCTCGACATCGACCAGCTGCCGCACGTGATCAACTTCGAGCTGCCAAACGTCCCGGAGGACTACGTCCACCGGATCGGGCGCACGGGCCGCGCGGGCAGCACCGGCGAGGCGATCTCGCTGGTCAGCCCGGACGAGCGTTCGTACCTGGCGAGCATCGAGCGCCTGATCAAGAAGCGCATCGACCGCCGCGAGGTGTCGGGCTTCATCCCGGCCCCGGCGGCGGCGATGAGCGCGCGGGCGGACGCGGAAGCGTTCGTCGGCGGCGACTACGCCGGAGGCGGCGGCCCGCGCTCGGACGCGCGCCGCAGCGGGCCGCGCCCGTCCTTCGGCAACGGCCGCGGCGGCAACGGCGGCGGAAGCCGCGGCGGCAGCGGGCGGCCGGCACCGGGCGGCGGGGCCGCCCCCCGGCGCTTCCCGTCGGCGGAGCGCCAGGCCCGGTAAAGTCGCGCATCCCGTCATGTTGATCGAGCCCCCCGCCATTGGCGGGGGGCTCGATCGTCGTTGCGGTGTCGGCGGCGGAAACCGCTGGTACACTGGAGGCATGAGCAATTTCGCGTGGACGCCCGTCGCGCGGGCGCGCGTCGTCGGGCGCGGGCGTCGCTTCGAGTCCCCCCGCTTCACCGAACTGCGTCCGGAGGCGCGCTCCGCCGGTGCGGGCGAATCCGCCGCCGTCACCGTCGCGCCCTTCGACCGGGCGGTGCTCTCCTGGAGCGGCGAGGGGAACTGGCGGCTGGAGATGCGCCTGATGGTCAACGGCGCGTGGACCCCCTACGCCACCCTCGGCGCGGTAGACGGCGTTACCCACAGGAGCGCGAACCGGGCCGAGTCCGCCCTGCTCCCGGCCGAAGCGCCCGTGGGGGTGCAGGTGGACACGCTGGTCGTCAAGGCCGGCGCGAAGGCCACCGGGTTCCAGGTCCGCGCCACGGGCGAGGGCGACCTGCGCGCCCTCGCGGTGACCCACTACCGGCGCGACGACCGGCGCTACACGGACCGCCCGGCCGTCGCCGGGGCCTGGGGGACGGCGCTGCCGGTCCCCGAGCGCGCGCAGCGCGACTGCGAGGACCCCCGCATAGGCGGTGAGGTGTGCAGCCCGACGTCGGTCGGCATGGTGCTGGAGTACCACGGCTGTCCGCTGCGCACGCTCGACGTCGCCCGCGCCGCCTACGACCCCGAGGCGCGCCTCTACGGGAACTGGCCGTGCAACGCGGCGACCGCCGCGCGCCTGCTCAAGGGGTGGTCGGCCGTCGTGAAGATGGCGGGCTTCGACGAGGTGGAGCGCGAGATAGCCGCGCGCCGCCCGGTCGTGCTCTCGCACCGCTGGAACCGGGGCGACCTGTCGAACGCGCCCGTCTCCCGCTCCAACGGCCACCTGATCGTCGTCGTCGGCTTCACGAAGGACGGCGACGTGGTCGTGAACGACCCGGCCGCGAAGAAGGGCGAGAGCGTGCGCCGCGTCTACCGCCGCCGCGAGCTGTTCACGACCTGGCAGGAGCGCGGCGAAGGCATCGTCTACCTGATCCACCCCGCCTGAGACTGTCCAGACTACCCCGAGGTTACCCGAGAACGATGACCCTGCTCCGTGTCGCCCTGGTCGGGTGCGGCATCATCAGCGAGGCGCACGTCCGCGCCTACGAGAAGCACGCGGACCGCGCGCGCATCACCGTCTGCTGCGACATAGACCCGGCGAAGGCCGAGGAGCGCGCCCGCCAGGTCGGCGAGGGGACGCGCCCGACGACCGACTTCGCCTCGGTCCTCGCCGACCCGGACGTGGACGCGGTCGAGATCTGCACGCCGCACCACCTGCACCCCGACGCCGTGATCGCTGCGGCGCGGGCGGGCAAGCACGTCCTTTGCCAGAAGCCGCTCGCGAACACGCTGCCGGAGTGCGACGCCATGATCGCCGCCGCCCGCGATGCGGGAGTCACCCTGTTTTACGGGGAGACGAACCGGACCCGACCCGCCGCCGTCGCCGCCCGGAAGGCGGTGGACGAGGGGCGCATCGGGCGGGTGGTCGCCGTGCAGGGGACCTACACCCACTGGCAGGGCGGGCGCTACCTCTCCACCGCCTGGCGCTACGACCCGAAGGTCGCGGGCGGCGGCCAGCTCCTGGACGGCGGCATCCACTACGTGAACGTCATGCGCCACGTGGGCGGCCCGGTTGAGGCGGTCTCCTGCTACACCACGCGCTTCCGGGAGGAACTGGGCGGCGAGGACACTGCCGCCGTCATCCTGCGCTACGCGGGGGGGCACCTCGGGACGCTCGTCTCCTCGCACGCCGCGGGCATCTGGTACCCCGACGCGTCGTTCGCCGCCATCGGCACGGAGGGGACGCTGACGATGGGCGGGCCGTACGGCGGCCTCTGCCTGCACCGGCACGACCTGCCCGAGCGGCGCGAAGTACTCCTGGACGGGCGCGGCGACGACTTCGCGGAGATGATCGGTCGCTACCTGGACGTCGTCCTGGGGGGCGCGCCGAACCCCGCGCCCGCCGAAGTGGGCCGCGACGACCTCGCCCTAGTCCTCGCCGCCTACGAGTCCGCGCGCCTCGGGCGCGAAGTGAGCCTGAAGGAGATCGAGCCGTGAAGCGAATCGCCGTCCTGTGTCTGGCTCTCGGGTTGTTCCTGGCCGCCTCGCCCGCCCCGCTGCTGGCGCGGCGGCAGGGGAAGGAACAGGCGATCCGGTTCGCGAAGGGGAGCGCCGCGTCCGCCACGTACAAAGGCCGCGTCCCGAAGTCCGAGTACGACTACGACGCCTACCTCCTGAAGCGCGCGAAAGCCGGGCAGGTCCTCGGCTTTACCCTGGAGTCCGCCGATCCCGCCGCGCGCGTCGTCGTCTACGCCATGGAACTCGGCCCCACCGAGGACCTGATCGCCCCGGCGAAGCTGGGCGGCGCGCCGCTACGCAAGTGGTCCGGCAAGCTGCCCGTCACCGGCGGCTACAGCGTGCAGGTCTACGGCAAGCGCCCCGGCACGTCCTACACCCTGAAGGTATCGCTGAAATAGGTGCCCCCGCTGACTGCCGTAGCCGGTAGCGCGCCCGTCAGGAGGCTCCCCCGCGCGCGCAGGCCGGGCGAAAAAAATGTTCGCAACCGACCTGCCTATTTATTCCGTCCGTAACGATGTCGTAATGGTCCCCCGGTAGAGTGCGATCAGGCGAAGCATGGCTTCGCCCGGAAGGGAGTCCCAAGAGAGGATTCCGGAGGACTATCGCACCATGATCGGCGATCGCATCGTTTCCGCCGCCGCTGCCCTGCTCGCTGTGGCATCCCTGGCCCCTGCCGCCCGGGCCGAATATATCGGAGGAAGCCAGCTCACGCCCTCCAGCAGCCTGATCGCGGAGGCGCCGTTCGTTCTCTCACAGATCGCGGATGGCATCACCAGTGATGCTCCCCCCTATAACGGTTTTGTCTCCAATGTAACGTCCGGTACCATCCGATTCGGACTGGACCGGACCTACACGCTCGACGGGTTCGTGCTCTGGAACGACATCAACGTCCTGGGCGAAGGGATCGCCCAGTTCCGACTGGACTTTCTGGACAACAATCTCGTCCTGATCGACAGCACCGCCACGCTTACTGCACCGCAGGGGCAGATCGACCCGGCGACCTATGCCTTCAATCCCGTCTCCGGGGTAAGCAACGTCGATCTGGTGGTCCTGAGTGCGAACGTGGGGGTCGCGACGCGCATCGAGATCCGCGAAGTGGGCTTCCTGGGCAGCACGGCGGCGGTGCCGGAGAGTGGCAGCGCCGGACTGCTGGCGCTGGGAATGCTGGGAGGGCTTGGCGTCCTCGGAGTTGCCCGGCGGCGGCATGGCCCAGCAACCGGGCCCGGGCGACGGTCCCGCAACACAACTCCCGCCGCCACGCTGTTCGCTCTGGGCCTCACACTCGCCGCGTCCGGCGCGGCCAGGGCGCAGGTGTTCACCCGGCTTGCCAGTTCGGCCACGTCCGAGATTACCGGCGTTCGCGACGTTTCCGCGCCCGCGCTGAACAACAACGGTGAGGTCGCCTTCGGCGCGCAGCTAACCGCCTTCCTCGATCCCAACGTCTACCGGGTGAACGCCGCCACGGGCGCGGTGACGCACGTCGCCGCGCCGATCGCGTTCGGGGCCACGCCGCAGTTTGGCGCGGTTTCGATCAACGACTCCGGCGTGGTCGCCCTGGCGACCACGCGCCGGGTCAACATATTCCTCAACATCCCGGGCGTGTACACGGCCACGAACGTGGCCCAGGAACCCACGCTCGTCCAGGAAGCCTCCGAGTACATCGGCAGCGTCAACATCAACAACGCCGGGACGGTCGCCTTCGACTTCCAGACCCGCGTGGGCCAGGGCAGCAGCACCGCGATCCGCCGCACGAACCCCGACGGCAGCGTTTCCAACGTCGCCAGCGCGAACATCTTCGTGCCGCAGACCGGCTCGCCCAGCGGCGAAAGCGTCTACGGCGCGGCGATGAACAACAACGGCGCGGTGGTCTACCTGCGCACGCCCCTTAACTTCCCCCCGGCGCAGGTGGAGCGGGTGGACGCCGCGGGCAACCTGACGCTCTTCGCGCCGACCGGTGTCGGCCTCTCCGGGGTGCTGCCGGGCATCAACGACTCCGGGTCCGTCGCGTTCGTCGCGGGAGGCAATCTGCTGCTCTCCTCGGTGCCGGGGACGTACGCGACCGTCGCCGGGGGCGCGACGGGCTTCACCGACTTCGCCAGCCTGTCGCTGAACAACCCGGGCGACGTGGCGTTCACGGCGACACGCGACGGGGCGTTCGGCATCTACCGCGCGCTCTCCGGGACCGCGGAGGCGCTGCCCGTCCTGAGGGTCGGCGACAGCCTGTTCGGCTCCACCGTCAGCGAACTGTCGCTGCACCGGGAGGGGCTGAACGACCGCGGGCAGATCGCGTTCCGTTACGCGCTAGCGAACGGCGAGCGAGGCATCTCGGTACTGGGTGCGTCCAGCAGCAGTGCTGCCGTTCCGGAAGCAGGAACGCTGCCGCTGGCGAGCCTCGGCCTGGTCGCGCTGGGGGGCGTGCTCGTCCGGCGGAGGGGCGTGCAGCGGGTGGCGTAATCCGCCCGCGCTCGCCGCTCCTGGTCAGCCGGACGCCATTCGCGGCGGCCGAGCGGAGGAAGACGGCGCGCGGGGCGCGAAAAGCATCGTGTGATAACGGTGCCGTGGAGGGTGCGGCTGCTGGGACGGGTGTCGGCCCGACGCGGTGAGGAGACGATAGAGCGCTTCCGTTCGCAGAAGACGGCGGCGCTCTTCGCGTACCTTTGCCTCCACGCGCCTTCCGGACGCGACCACGCCCGCGAGGAGCTCGCGGACCTCCTGTGGCCGGACGACGACCCCGCACGCGCCCGCGCGAGCCTGCGCGTCGCGCTCGCCTTCATCCGCCGCGTCCTGGAGCCCCCGCCCGCCCCCTCCGGATCGGTCCTCGTCGCGTCGCGCTTCCACGTCCGGTTGCGGAGCGAGGCGGTGCGCGCGGACGTGCACGACTTCGAGGCGGCACTGCGCGGGAGAGACCCGGCGGCTGTCGCGGAGGCGCTGACCCGGTACCGGGAGTCCGGCCCCTTCCTCCCGGGCGTCTACGAAGAGTGGGCACTCCAGGAGCGCGAGCGGCTGGAGGCGCTCGCCGACGAAGCGTTCCGTACCGTCCCGCCTGCCGCCGCGGTCGCATCCCCCGCGGTCCGCAGCAGCGGCGCTACCCGACCTGCGCCGCCGACAGAGCCGCGCGCGACGCTCGCGGGAGCGCTGCCCGTCTACGCAGATCGCTTCTTCGGGCGGGACGAGGAGCTGGAACGGCTGGAGACACTGCTGCGGGGCGGCGCGCGGGTGGTGGCGCTGACGGGAGCGGGCGGAACCGGGAAGACCCGGCTGGCGGTCGAGGCCGCGCGCCGCCTGCTGCGCGCCGACGGCGTGGGGCAGGAAAAGGGCGCGCCCGCAGGCGCGTTCCCCGGCGGGGCCTGGTTCGTCCCGCTCGCCGAGGCCGCGGACGCGGACTCCCTGCCGACCGATCTGGCGTTCCGGCTCCGCGCCTCAATGGGACTTCGCGAATCCGACGCGCGGCGGGACCCGCTCGCGCAGGCGGCCGAACACCTCGCCGGCCGCCCGGCCCTCCTCGTTCTCGACAACCTGGAGCAGGTAGCGGACGGGGCGCCCGCCGCACTCCCGACCCTCCTCGCGGCGCTGCCCGAGGGCACTGCCCTGCTGCTCACCTCGCGCATCCGCACCGGCGCACGCGGGGAGCGCCCCGTCGCCGTCCGCCCGCTTCCGGTCCCGCCCGAGGGCGGACCCGACGCCCCCGGGATGCTTTCCCGGAACCCCGCCGCCGCCCTGTTCGCGGACCGGGCGCGCGCGGCCGACGCCGACTTCGCGGTCACCGCCGCCAACGCCGCCGCGGTGGCCGACCTCTCGCGCCTCCTGGACGGCGTCCCGCTCGCGCTGGAACTCGCCGCGTCGTGGGCGTCCGTGCTGTCCCCGGCCCGCATGTGCGCGCAGCTGCGGGAGCATCTGGACGCCTTGCCCGCCCGTCAGCCCGCCGCCCGGGAGCCGCGCCACCGCTCGCTCGGGGCGGCATTCGCCTGGAGTCTCGGACTCCTGGAGCCGGAGGCGGCGGACCTCCTGGGGCGACTGTCCGTGTTCCACGGGGGCTTCACCGCGGGTTCGGTGGCCGCCGTCGCGGGCGGCGCGGACGCCGATGCCCGCGGCGTCCTTTCCCGTCTCGCGCGCCTCCACCAGCACTCGCTCCTCGCCACCCGCCCCGCGGGCGCGGCGGGCGATGTCCGCTTCGTCGTGCCCCCCGCGCTTCGCCCGTTCGCCGACGCCCTGCTCGGCGAGGGGGAGCGGTCGGGCCTACGGGCGCGTCACGCCGCCCACTTCCTGGGTGCCGCCGAGGCCGCGAAGGCGAAGATAGGAACACCCGACGCGCCCGCGGCGCTGGAGCAGCTGGCGCTCGAGCGCGAAGACCTGCTCGGAGCGCTTCGCTGGGCCGCCGCGGAGCCTGGTCAGGCGGAGACGGCGCTGCGGCTGGGCGCGTCGCTCCAGTGGTTGTGGACGACGCGCGGGCCGGTGGGGGAAGGCCGCCGACTCCTCGCAGCCGTCGTGACGCTCCCGGCCGCGGCGCGCACCGCCGTTCGCGCCGACGCGCTGAACGCGCTCGGCGGCATGGCCTATTTCGAGGGCGACACGGGCGCGGCGGCGGAGTACTTCGCAGAGAGTCTGGGGCTGTGCCGTGAACTCAGTTACGCCCGCGGTACGCTGGTCGCGCTGGGCAACCTGGGCACCGCCCACATGGAGCGGGGGGAGTACGACGCGGCCCGCCCGCTGCTCGCCGAGGCGCGGGAGATCGCGCGGGCGGCGGGGGACGGCGTCCGCGGCGCGTCCGTGGCTTATAACCTGGGGAATCTGGCGCACTGGCGCGGTGATCTGCACGACGCTCGGTGCCTCCACGATGAAGCACTTTCCATGCGGCGTTCTGCCGGTGACGGACGCGGGGTGGCGCTATCGCTCACCGCACTTGGCATCCTCGACATGGAGGCAGGCGGGTATAGCGCGGCGGAGGGACGCTTCCGAGAGGCGCTGGCGCTCCAGGGCGACCTGGGCGACCGGTTCCGCGCGTCGGTAACGCTGGACTATCTGGCGCGCGCGCGCCAGGGAGGCGGCGACGGCGGCCCGGAGGCTCTCGCCGCGGCGGTGCGGCTTCGGGCAGCCGCGGAGACGTTGCGGGCGGAGCTGGGCACGCCACTGCCGCCCCACCGGCGCGCGGTGTGGGAGGAAGAGGAGGTGGAACTGCGCGCGCGCCTGGGAGACGAAGCGTTCGCCGCCGCCCGCGCCGAGGGATCTTCCCTGGACTGGGCAGCAGCGTGCCGCCTGCTACAACTGCCTCGTTAATACGCCGATAGGGGGATACGGGGCGGCATCGGCGCGGTACTATGGAAGTGTTATGCAGTACCGAACCTTCCCCGGAACCGATATCACCGTCAGCGCCGTCGGCTTCGGCGTATGGACCGTCGCCACGACCTGGTGGGGCATTACCGACCGTCAGGTCGGCATTGACCTGCTGCGCCGCGCCCTCGACCTGGGCATCACCTTCTACGACACCGCCGACACCTACGACGACGGCGGCGCGGAGACCATCCTGGCCGAGGCGTTCCCCGGGCGGCGCGACGAGATCGTGATCGGCACCAAGTTCGGCTACGACATCTACGCCCACCGGCCCGACCCGACCCAGCGGGAGCGCCCGCACAACTGGGAGCCGGAGTACGTCCGCTTCGCCGTCGAGCAGAGCCTGAAGCGCCTGGGGACCGACCGCATCGACTTCTACCAGATGCACAACCCGCGCGTCGACGCCCTCCAGCGCGACGACCTCATGGCCGCGCTCGAAGACCTGAAGGCGGCGGGCAAGATCCTCTCCTACGGGGCCTCGCTCGGCCCGGCCATCGACATCCGCCAGGCGGACGAGTCCGCGTACGTCATCGAGAACACGAAGATGGCGGGCGTCCAGATCATCTACAACCTGCTGGAGCAGCAGGTAGGCGCGCCCATCTTCGAGGCCGCGCGCCGCGAGGGCAAGGCGATACTGGTGCGCGTCCCGCACGCATCCGGCCTGCTGGAGGGCAACCTCGACACGGAGACGACCTTCGCGCCGGGCGACCACCGCAACTGGCGGATGACCACCAACGAGCGCAAGCGCCAGTGGCTGGACCGCGGCCTGCTCAAGGTAGAGAAGCTCGGCTTCATCGCCGAGGAGGCGGGCCGCACGATGGGCCAGGCCGCCCTCCAGTTCATCCTCGCCGAGCCGAGCATCGTGACCGTGCTGCCCAACATCTACGACGCGCCCCAACTGGAGGAGATGGCGGGGACGACCGATACGCCGCCGATGAGCGAGCAGGAGATGGCCCGCATCGCCGACCTCCACGCCCACGACTTCTACCTCGACCCGGACGCGACCGCCGCCGAAAAGCGCGCCTCCGCGGTCGCCCGATTATATAACCGCGGAGGCGCGGAGGACGCGGGGTGAGATGTAGAGTATCTGTTCTCATCTCTGCATCCTCCGCGCCGCCGCGGTTTTTCCCTTTATGAACTATTCCGACATTTACGGGGCGGAGCCGGGCGAGGTGATCCGGCCCGCGACGACGGAGGAAGTCCGCGCGGCGGTCGCGCACGCCTGGGGGGCGGGCGGTGGCGTCCTCCCCTGGGGCGGCGGGACCGGGCAGGACTACGGGTACCCGCCGCGCCGCGCCGACTACCTCCTCGACCTCTCCGGGCTGAACCGGGTCGTCGCGCACGAGGTCGACGACCTCACGATTACCGTGCAGCCGGGCGTCACTTTCGCCGACCTGCAGAACACGCTGGCCGCGCGCAATCAGTACCTACCGCTCGACCCGCCGCAGCCGGAGCGGGCGACCATCGGGGGCGCCCTGGCGACCAACGCCTTCGGGCCGTCGCGGATCGGCCACGGCACCGCGCGCGACTGGCTGATCGGGCTGAGCGTGGTGGACGCCCAGGGTCGGGTGATCCGGGGCGGCGGCAAGGTCGTCAAGAACGTCACCGGGTACGACCTGCCCAAGCTCCACATCGGCGCGCTCGGGACGCTCGGCGTGATCGTGGAGGCGACGTTCAAGGTCGCGCCGAAGCCGGAGGCGCACCGCACCGTGCTCGTGCGCCGGGGCGCGGCGTCGGGCAGCGTCGGGGCGTTCGTGCGGCAGGCGCTCGAAGAGACGGCCCCGGCCAAGGCATACCTGCACTCGGGCGAGAGCGGGTCCTTCGCCATCTTCGGCTTCGCGGGGCCGGTGGAGGTCGTGGAGGACGCCGTGGGGCGGGTGCGCGCCGCCGCCGACCGCCACCTCGCGGGCCAGCCGGGGCTGACCCTGAACGTCTTCGAGGAGGACCTGGAGCACGAAGCGCCGGACGCGCCGCTCGCGCTCCGGTTCGCGTGCCCGCCCGCCGACGCCTTCGCCCAGCACGAGGCGACCTGCGCCGGGGTGGGGGACGCCGGGGCGGCGCAGGTGGAAACCCTGCTAGGCGTCGGCGTCACCAGCGTCTTCTGGCCCGCGGCGGACGCCGGCGCGCAGGAGGTTGCGGACGCCTTGAGGCACCTCGCGCGGGAACAGGGGCGTTCCTGCGCCGTGCTCCGCGCCCCCCTCGCCTTCCGCGCCCGCCCGGAGGTAGACCTGTGGTCCCCGCTGCCGCCGTCCTTCCCGCTGATGGAGCGGATGAAGGCCACCCTCGACCCCGACGGCGTGCTCAACCCCGGGCGCTTCGTTGGCAGACTCTGAGCCGCGTCGCGTACAATGAAGTAGCGATTCGATAGAGAAGGATTTCACCGCCCGGACGCCGGGGAACCGCGCGCGGAACCGCGTTTCGGCCGTCGGCGTCCGTCGGTCCACATACATAATGACCAGTGACGACCTTGAGAAGGGGCTGATGGCCTGCGTCCATTGCGGGTTCTGCCTGCAGGCCTGTCCCACCTACCGCGAGACCGGCGACGAGGCCGACAGCCCGCGCGGGCGCATCGTGCTCATGCGCGGGGTGTACGAGGGCAAGATACCCCTGCTGAGCGAGGAGGCGACCGCGCCCGGCGGCGTCGGCTACCACCTGGACCGCTGCCTGGGCTGCCGGGCGTGCGAGACCGCGTGCCCCTCCGGCGTACCCTACGGGGCGCTGCTGGAGCACTTCCGCGACGAGGTGGAGGAGCACGCCCACCGGCCGCTCGGGCAGCGCCTGCTGCGCGAGGGACTGCTCGGCACGCTCACGAACCCGGGCCGCATGGCGCTCGCGCTGCGCGGCGGGAAGCTGACCGGCGGGAAACTGCCCGGCCCCGTCGCGAAGTTCCTGGGGCTGCCGTCCGACACGCGCCTTCCGCTCCCCGACGACCTGGTCGCGGCCTCGGAACCGGTGCCCGAGTTGACGCACCCGAAGGGGCGGCGGCGCGGGCGCGTCGCGCTGCTGGCCGGATGCGTCATGCGCGTGCTCTACGGGCCGGTGCACCACGCCACCGCGCGGGTCCTGTCCGCCAACGGCGTCGAGGTGGTCTGCCCGCGCGAGCAGGCGACCTGCTGCGGCGCGCTGCACGGCCACCAGGGGAAGCTGGACGAGGCGAAGGCGATGGCGCGCGAGATGATCGCCTCGCTGGGGACGCACGTCTTCGACGCGCTGATCGTCAACTCGGCGGGCTGCGGCTCCTTCCTCAAGGAGTACGGGCACCTGCTCAAGGATGACCCGGAGTGGGCGGAGCGCGCCGCGGCGTTCTCCGCGAAGGTGAAGGACGTCTGCGAGTACCTGGAAGAACTCGGCCCGCGCCCGATGCCCGGCCGGGTGGATGCGCGCGTCACCTACCACGACGCCTGCCACCTGAGCCACGGGCAGAAGGTCACGAGCGCGCCGCGCGCGCTCATCCAGGCGATTCCGGGCGTCACCTACGTCGAGCTGGCGGACGCCGACCACTGCTGCGGCTCGGCCGGCATTTACAACTTCCTCCACCCGGAGCTGGCGCGCCCCCTCCAGCGGAAGAAGGTGGAGAACATCCTCGCGACCGGCGCGCGGATCGTCGCCACCGGCAATCCTGGCTGCCTCGCCTGGATACAGCAGGGGATGCCCGACGGGATGGAGGCCCCGGAGGTCGTCCACCCCGTCGAGCTGCTCGACCGCGCCTACCGCGGCGTGGTCTAGGCGGAGCACCCGCGGCGTTAGCGTTAGCGCCGCCTCGCGCGGCCGTTGGCCGCGCCGTTCCCATTTCCCGGCAGCGCGAGCGTGGCGGAGGCCCCGGCAAGCCCGTAGCGGTCGAGGGCGTGGATGCCGACGGCGTTCGCGCCCTTCGGCAGCGCGCAGGACGCGGCCTCTCCGGGGAGGACCTGCGCCTGCCACGCCTCGCCGACGCGCGCCTGCACGACCCACTGCCATACGGGGCGCGTGTCGCCCGCCTTCCAGGCGAGCGAGCCGCTGGCGGCCCGCAGGTCCGTGGGCGTGGCGGGCGGCACCGCTGCGGTAGCCGGGGCGAGCCAGGGCGAGGCGGGAATCGCCGCCGCGTCGCTGTAGACGGTCGCGCCGAGGCGCGTGCCGACGGCGTTCGGGTCGGGCGACATCAAGGACTTCGCACTGAAGTGGACGGTGCCGGTCGCCCCGGCCTGCCCGCGCGTGGCCCGTATCTGGTACTCTATCTCCTCGGGCGGCCAGGGGCCGTCCGCCATCGCGCGGCTCGTAAACTGGCCGGGCCACAGGTGCCGCCCCTTCGCGTTCTCGCCCGCCCACCAGGCCAGCAGCACCGGGTACGCCTGCGGCGTCTGCTCGATGCGCCAGTAGAGCTGCGGCGAGTAGTAGTCGCACCATCCCTCGGTCCACCACTTCTGGGCGTCCGCGTACAGCTCCAGGTACTGGTCGAAGCCCTTGATCTGCGCGGGCTTGCCGGGCCGCCCGATGCCGAACGGGCTGATGCCGACCTTCACCCATGGCTTTTCGGCCTTGACGCGCCGGTACATCTCCTCGACGAACTGGTTGACGCTGTCGCGCCGCCAGTCGTCGCGCTCCATCTTCCCTCCGCCCGCCGTGTACTTCGCGTAGGTCGCCTCGTCCGGGAAGTCGATGATCTTCCCGGCGGCGTCTCGCTCCTTGTAGGGGTAGAAGTAGTCGTCGATGTGGACCCCGTCGACGTCGTAGCGCTTCACCACGTCCAGGACGACGCTCAGCGAGTGTTCGCGCACCGCCGGGTCCGCCGGGTCGAGCCACAGGTGGGTGCCGTAGGTGCGCACCAACTCCGGGCGGGTCTTGCTGATGTGGTCGTCGCTGATCGGCCCCTTCGCGGAGGGGTGCCGGGCGCGGTAGGGGTTGAACCACGTGTGCAGCTCCATCCCGCGCTTGTGCGCCTCGGTGACGGCGAAGGCGAGCGGGTCGTAGAACGGCTCGGGCGCCTTCCCCATCTGGCCGGTCAGGTACTCCGACCACGGTTCCAGGCTGGACTGGTAGAGCGCGTCGCAGGCGGGCCGGACCTGGAAGACGATGCCGTTCAGGTTCAGCGCCTTCGCGCGGTCCAGGAGGGCGACCAGCTCGGCCTGCTGCTGCGCCACGGGCAGGCCGGGCTTGCTGGGCCAGTCGATGTTCGAGACGGTGGCGACCCACACGCCGCGGAACTCGCGGCGCACCGGGGGCGGCGTCGGGACCGTCTGCGGCGCGGAACCGTTGGCGGGATTGCTGCTGCGCTGCTGCGCGTTCTGGGATTCGGGCATGGCGTTGGGTGTCAGGGCGGCCGCGCCGGCAATGGTCGCGGCGGATCGGATCAATGTTCGTCGGGTCATGTTCGTCCGGGGCACGGCGGCGTCCCGCCGTCAGTCGTTTTTCATCGCGTCGGTCAGGAAGGCGGCGACGTCGTCGCGCAGTTTCGAGAGCGACGGGGCGTGGATGTACATCATATGACCGGCCTCGTACTCGCGTGTCGTCACGTTCTTTCGCAGGTCGGACGGAACGCCCATGTGGCTGAGGGTGTACTCCGTCGCGAAGTAGGGCGTCGCCAGGTCGTAGTAGCCCGAGGCGACGAACAGGCGCAGGTAGGGGTTCTTGGCGAACGCCTCGCGCAGCGCCTCGCTCGTGTCCGCGTAGGAGTTGGCGGCGTTCCACTCCCAGGGCGAGCCTATCCCGCCGCCGAGGATGTGGTACGGCTCGTCGGTGCGGTAGCCCAGGCTCGTGCGGACGTAGTGGTTGAACGCCGCCGTGTAGGGCGGGCGGATCGCCGCCATGCTCGGGTCGAAGTCGGGCGTCTCCGAGATCGCCAGCGCGTCCCGACCGGTGAGGCGCGAGTCCAGTCGGCCCACGGTCTTTCGCTCGGCGCGCAGAAGCTCCTTGCAGAAGCGCATGATCTCGACGCGCAGGTCGCTCTGCTCGATGTAGTCTTCGGAGAGGCCGGTGTAGCGCGCGAGCTTGGCGACCACGGCCCTCCGCTCGGGTTCGGTGAGCGTGTCCCCCTGCGCGAGGGCGACGGTGTACTCGGTCGCCGCGAACTGCTCGACCTCCTTGAGCGTCGCCTCCAAATCCTTCATGTACTCGTCGGGCAGCTTCTTGTGGTAGAAGGCGGTCGCGGCGTAGGTGGGGAGGAACAGGACGTAGGGCAGGTCGTTGCCCTTGTCGAAGCGGGCGGTCTGGAAATTCAGGATGGAGGAGACGAGCAGGATGCCGTTGAAGGCGACGCCCTTCTCGATCAGGTGGCCCGCCAGCCCCGAGGCGCGCGTGGTGCCGTAGCTCTCGCCGACGAGGAACAGGGGCGAGTCCCACCGCTCGTAGCGCGAGAGGAACAGGCGGATGAACTCGCCGATGCTCTCGATGTCGCCCTTCACGCCCCAGAACTTCTTGCCGAGGTCCGGCTTGGCCGCCCGGCTGTATCCCGTGCCGACCGGGTCGATGAAGACGAGGTCGGCGTAGGGCAGCCAGGTCTCTTCGTTGTCCACCAGGCCGTAAGGGGGCGGCGGCATCTCGCCCGCGTCCCCCCGCATCGGCACGCGCTTCGGACCCAGCGCCCCGAGGTGCAGCCAGACCGACGACGACCCGGGCCCGCCGTTGAAGGAGAACATCAGGGGGCGCTTCCCCCCGGCGGCGTGCCTGCCGCCCTCGACGACGTTGTAGGCGAGGAAGAAGACGCGGGCCTCCACCTCGCCCTGCGCGTTCTTGATCGGCAGCAGGCCGGTGGTGACGGTGTAGCGCAGGGGCTTGCCGTCGATGGTGATGGCGTGCCGGGTGACGACGGGTTCGGGCGTGTCGTCCTTCGGGGCGGACGCGGGCGTGTCGGCGGCAGTGGCGGCGTTCTCTTCTTTCTCTTCGCTCAATCGGTTCTCCTTCGGGACCTCGCCCCGCGCCGCCGCAGCGCCGCCGACGCCCATAAAGGGGAGGAGGAGCAACAGCAAAGCGGCAGTGGCTCGCAGCGGCGGGGACATGTCCATACGCGGTTCTTTCGCGGCGGAGGGGGCAGGGTCCTGCTTCCCTCCCGCGCCGGGGAGGGGAGGCAGCCGCGCACGCCGAATACCGACGCCATGAAGGAACCACGACGACAGCAGCAGGGGAGGGCGGCGCTGCGGCTGCCCGCGGCGGCGGC
>DATLHN010000802.1:0-3678 GCA_035539875.1 Armatimonadaceae bacterium | reverse complement strand
CCATGGTGCTCCAGCAGGCCGGGAAGCCCGAGGAGGCGGCGCGCGCCGCGCGGGCGTCGCTCGGGGCGTGGCCCCCGGACCCGCAGCTCTTCTTCCTGGCGGGCCAGCCGGAGCGGGCGGCGGCACTTCCAGCTCGCCCGCGCCCGGGAGCGGACCGGAGACGCCGCAGGCGCTCTCGAATCGTTCCGGAAGGCGGTCGAGGCCGACCCCAACTCGCTGCAGACGCGCCGGGCGCTCGCCGAGGCTCAGGAGGCGGCGGGCGACGCCGCCGGGGCGCTGGCGTCCTGGCGGGATATGGCGGCGCTGAGCGAGGGGCCGGTGGGGACGATCCGCGCCATCCCCGAGCTGACCGACACCCTTCCCGCTTTCGCCTACGCGGCGCTCGGCAGGGACGCCGCCGCGCGCGCCGACTGGCCGGAGGCGGAGAAGCGCTTCTCTCAGGCCCAGGCCATCGTCGAGGACTACGCCGACACGCCGCCCGCTCGGCTCCAGTGCCGCCGCCCGCTCCGGCTGGCCCGCCAGGAAGAAGAGCTGCGGGTCCGGGGGCCACGCCCCGAGCGACGCCCGCGCGGCGCGCGCCGCCTCCTCGGGCTTCCCGGCCTGCTGGAGCACCATGGCCGCATCCCGGGCCGTGTTTCCGGACAGCAGGAGGAGCGTCGCGACGAGCGGCAGGCCGACCGCGAGCGCCGCGCCGAGACGCCGTCCCGCGGCGCGGGAGGGGGGCGGGGCAGCGGCGGCAGCAGCAGAGGATGGCGCGGCGGCCGGGGCGAACGCGCGCCAGGCCGCGGCCATCCCGGCGAGCGCCCAGAAAGGCAAGGCGTTGCCGAGCAGCGACCATTCCGAGTCGAAGAAGCCGCGCCCGAGCGAGGCCGCGATTCCGCCGACGATGCCGCAGACGAGGAAAGGGCTGGCCGCCGCCTCGTCGGCGTCCGGCGCGGCGAGGGCGGCGCGCAGGCCCGCCAGCA
The DNA here is from genome assembly GCA_035539875.1 of Armatimonadaceae bacterium. Taxonomy (GTDB): domain Bacteria; phylum Armatimonadota; class Armatimonadia; order Armatimonadales; family Armatimonadaceae; genus CALEKU01. The sequence goes on along the minus strand of DATLHN010000802.1, from coordinate 2,713 downwards.
GGGCGATCAGTCCCGCCGCGCCCGCGAGGATCAGGGCCGGGAAGCCCGCCTCCGAGGCGACCTGGAGGTAGGACGAGTGCGCGAGGCCCGTCCAGGCCACCGTGGCGTAACGCGGGTACGTGTAGGGAAAGGTACCGGGACCCGCGCCGAACACGGGGTTCGCCCGCGCCATCGCCAGGCTCCCCTTCCACGTCTCCTTCCGGAACTCGCCGGAGTGCTCCTGCGGCGCGGCAGCGCCGCCGTTCGCGGCCCCGTTCGCGGGCGCCGTCGCGGCGGTGGGGGCGGCGACGCGCCCCAGGAGCGGCGCGCGGAAGGCGAAGCCGAGCGCCAGCAGCAACGCGGCCAGCGCGGCGACCCGGCCCCACGGGAGCCGCACGCCCGCCGCGCCCTTCCCGCGGACCGAGCGGACGACCGCGAGCGCCAGCGCGAGGACCAGGCCGAGCAGGGCGAGGGCGATGCCCGCGCGCGACCCGGTCGAGATGAGCACGCCGAACCCGAGCGCCGCCGCCGCGCCGCTGCCGACAACGCCGAACAGGGAGCGCGCGCCGACGCACAGCGCGACCGCCACGGGCAGCGTCAGGGCCAGAAATCCTGCGGTGAAGTTCGGGCTGAAGAACGTCGAGACGGTGCGGTGCGCTGCCCGGTCCGCGGCGCCGCCGTACTCCAGCGCGCCGACGACGCCGACGAGCAGCGCCCCCGCCGTGACCGCACCGGCCGCGATGACCGCGTCGCGCCGGTCCGCCGTCAGGCGCGGCCCCTGCCCGAAGACGAGCGCGAAGCAGAACCAGTTCAGCACCTCCGGCACCATCGCGAAGAGCAGCGTCTCGCGGGTGAGGAACGCCGAGTGGACCAGCAGGGACAGCACGACCCAGGCGCGCGCCAGCGAGAGGGTCAGGGCGGCGGCGAACGCGGCCTTCATGCCGGGGCCGGGCGCGGGCGTGGCGCGGGACGGGGACGAGAAGAGCAGCAGGAGCAGGCAGGCGATCAGCGTCAGCGCGCGCAGCACGCCGAGCATCGTGTCGCCGCCGTACGCGGCGAAGGCGTAGGTCGACCCGACCGGCGTCCCGCCGAGCAGCGGCGCGAGCGCGAGCGCTGCCATCAGCGCCCAGAACCCGAGGCGGGGCAGGAGTGGCCGGTCTTCCGGCACCGCGGCTGCGGGGGGCCTCACGGCTTCTTCCCCTTTCCGGTCAGCAGCCTCAGAACGGGGTTGACCGTGCGGCGGCGGGCGATGCGCACGGCCGCGCGGGCGGCGATGCCGGGCAGGACGAGCGGGCGCAGCAGCGGCGGGACCCGGTCCTTGAAGAACGCCCGGTGCTTGCGGTAGAAGCGCCACATCGAGCGGCTGTGCTCGACGATCATCCGGTCCGCCGCCCGGTCGGACGAGCGCCCGATGGCGTGCGTCACGAGCGCGCCGGGGAAGTAGAGGACGCGCCAGCCTGCGTTGTGGGCGCGCAGGCTCCAGTCCATGTCCTCGCAGTACATGAAGAACGTCTCCTCGTCCAGCGGGCCGATCTCCTCCAGGCACGCGCGCCGCACGAGCAGCGCGCAGCCGGAGAGCCAGTCCACGTCGCGGACGCTGGCGTGGTCGAAGTCCTGCATAAGGTAGTCGGCGGCGGGGCGGTTGTTCGGGAACAGCCGGCCCAGGTAGACGTTGCGGTAGAGGCCGGCCTCGAAGGTCGGCCAGCGCCGACAGGAGTACTGGATGGTGCCGTCGGGGTTGAGTACCTTCGGCCCGATCAGCCCGGCGTCCGGGTTCGCGTCCGCGAAGGCGAGCAGCTGGTCGAGCGCGCCCGGGGCGACCGTGGCGTCCGAATTGAGCAGCAGCGCGTAGTCGGCGTCGAGGTCCTTCAGGGCGATGTTGTTGCCGCCGGAAAAGCCGGTGTTCGTCGCCGAGCGGATCAGGCGCGCCTCCGGAAACTCGCGCTCCACCACGTCCGCGCTGCCGTCGTCGGAGGCGTTGTCGACCACGACCACCTCCACGCGCCCCGGTTCGGCCGAGCCCGCCCTCAGGCTGCAGAGGCATTCGCGCAGGTCATCCCGCGCGTTCCAGCTCACGATGCAGACTCTCAGGCGTGGTTTCTCCGCCGTCTTTGCCAAGACTCTCCCCCCAGCGTCCCGTCCGCCTCCAGGCGTCCAGGGTGATCAGCGCGGTCGCGAGCCGGTACACCGGGGCCGCCGTCCGTCCGCGATAGTGCTTCGCGTACAACCGCAGCATCGCCCGCCGCGACTCCCAGACGGCGGCCTTGCGCACCCGCTTCGTCGTCCCGCCGTAGCCGTGGACCACGGTCGCGTCCGCCGTGTACCAGAGCGTGAAGCCCGCCTCGCGGGCGCGCAGGCACCAGTCCACGTCGTTGAAGTAGAGCGGGAACCGCTCGTCCATCGGGCCGACCGCCTCGAAGACGCGGCGCGGCACCAGCAGGCAGGACGCCATCGGCTGCGGCGCGGGCGCGGCGCGCGTCCCGTAGTCGAAAAAGGTGTGCCGCCACGCGCCGAAGGTGCGACTGTTCCTGAATACGCGCGACAGGCCGGTCATGTCCCAGAGCACGGCAGCGGGCGTCGGGAAGCCGCGCACGGACGCCTGAACGCTGCCGTCCTCGTGGACCAGCCTCGGCGCGACCCCGCCGGCCTCCGCCGGGCGCTCTTCCAGGAACGCCGCCAGCGCGTCCAGCGCGCCGGGCGTCACCCGCGCGTCCGGGTTCAGCAGCAGCAGCAG
>DATLHN010000801.1:0-1759 GCA_035539875.1 Armatimonadaceae bacterium | reverse complement strand
TCGAACGGATGGCGCAGCAACAGACCCGCATTGAGCACTATCCACACGAAGAGTACGGCCCCGAAGAACCCGATGAATACCCAACTGCCGCCGAACTCCGCGACGCGGTCGGCGACCCGCTCCCCGGTCGTGAGCTTGCGGTCAAACTCGGCATTCAGGTTGCGGCTCTGGAGGTCCAGGTCGCGCAGGTTCTGCTCGATGGAGGCGCTCAGGGCCGATAGCTCGCCGGAACTGGCCTCTACCACCCGCCGCAGGTAGGCGTTCCGGTACCGGTCCAGGTCGTCCACACAAATGAAGCCGTCCGGCGACCAGTCGGCGTGTTCGGACCTGATGATCTCCTGAACTTCCGCCGGGACGAGGCGGGCGGGCAGGAGTGCGGTGGCGGGCTGCGGTCGTCGCTTGCATATCTGACAGAGGGCCGCGGACGAGGATCTCATGGCGGGTAGGAAACTCCTGTTCGGGGCGGCGTTGCGGCAGCCGCCGCGCTGCTATCCGGCGGAGCCCGGCGCGGGCGTCCGCGTTACTTCGTATACGAGCAGGATGCAGACGAGCGTCATCAGGGAAAGTCCGGCGAGGAAGAGGACGTCCGCCACTCGCTCCAGTCGCTCCCGGCGTGCGCGGAGCGGCGTGCGCAGGGCGACGTAGGCGACGAAGCAGGAGACGAGAAACACGAGGGCGTCCATCGCCAGCAGGTCGTCCCCCAGCGAGCGAAGTTCGCGCACGGGGACCATGGCGCGGAAGACGCCGAGGACGGTCAGGCAGACGCCGACCAGGGCGGCGGAGGCGGTGAAGATGTGGAGGCAGATGCCCTCGGCGCGCTGCTCGGCCTGCCGCTGTTCTTCCGGCTCCGCCGCGACGCCTGCGCCGCCGTCGCCGGGCCGGATCGGTTGCTGCTGCTGCGTTGCCATCGTGGACCGATTATGCCGGAAAGCGCCGGGGGCGGCAAGGCCGGCACGTGCCGGCCTTGCCGCTCCCGTTTCCGAAAGGATTATCGATCAGCCCTTGCCGGCGAGGGCGTCCAGCTCCTTTTCGGTCAGCGACTCCCTGCCTTCGCTGCCGAACTGGACTGCCTGCGAGGCGTTCGCGGTGATGAGCACCTGGTCGCCGAGCGCGGCCCACTTGGCGAAGGCGGCGTTGCGCCGCGTGAGGGCGAAGTACGCGGGCGAGTAGAGCTTGACCTTCACGACCTCCTTCTGCTTCTTCTCGTCGAAGGTGGCGTCCCGCCAGACCGGGCCGACCTGGTAGAAGGTGCGCGAGGCGACGTTCTGGATGCGCTTCGAGAGTGCCTCGTCCCGGCTCTTCTCCTGACCCGCCTTCAGGGCGTAGACGTTGTAGTTGCCGACCTGGTTGGCGGCCCTCTGGCTGCGCGCCCCCTGGCTCGCGTTGACCGCCGCCTCGCCCGAGCGTGCCGCCGGAACCGGCGAAGAGGCGGCCGCGCCACCGAACCCGCCCGCGGGCCCGGCCGGGGCTCCCTTCATCGCTCCCACGCCGCGCGAGCCGCCGAAGAGCAGGGAGTTGTCCGCGTCGTTGGAGATGATCCCGTCGGCGCGCCGCCCTGCCATCTCCTGACCTGGCTCCGGGACGAACATCGCGGTGTAGGGCGTCAGGATGCCGTACTCCTTAGAGAGGGCGACTATCTGCTCGACTATCTCCTTCTTGACCTCGCCGTCGTCGCGCAGGCGCAGGTCGTCCATCAGGTGGCCGATCTTGCGCGAGGCCCACAGGCGCGGGAGGAACGAGGCGTCGGTGTCCACGGCGG
>DATLHN010000800.1:0-13490 GCA_035539875.1 Armatimonadaceae bacterium | reverse complement strand
CCCTCCCGGTCCGGTAGAATGCGGGGCGGGATGAGGAGAAAACACCGCCGGGCGTCGCAGCCCGCTCACACGCCGCCGCTCGCCGCCGTTTCCGCGCTTTCGCTCGTGCTTCTGGGGATGTTCGCCGTCGGCACCGCCTCGGCCCCGTCCGCCGCCGCCTCCAGTCGTCTTAGCTACGGCGAGGCGCTGGCGCAGGGAGTAGGGGCGATGGAAAACGGCCGGCACACCCAGGCCCTCGCGCCGCTGCGCCTCGCCCTGCTCCAGGATCGCAACGACCCGCTCTCCACTCTCACGCTGGGAATTCTGTATCTGCACACCGGCAGCCCGGTCCGCGCCCAGAAGGAGTTCGCCCGCGCCCGCGCGCTCGCCCCGGGCGACGCGCTGGCCGTGGTCGGCTCGGCGCTCGCCGCGCTGGCGCAGGGCCGGGTCGAGGACGCGGACGCACTGCTGAAGTCACTGCCCGCGGAGACCGCCCCGGAGTTCGGCACCCTGCGCGACTACGTGCGCGTGCTGACCGGGCAGTCCGCCGCGGTGCGCGCCGAAACGGCGGGCGTTACGGCGGAGGAGGGGGACGCCCTGCGCCTGCAGGTCGCCGCGTTCGCCGCCCTGCGCGGGGGTGACCCGGCGCGCGGGGAAGCGCTTCTCAAGGCCCTTCTCGGCCGCCCGGCGTTCCGGGCGCTGGTGGAGGAGCGGGCGCTCCTGCTGCCTTTCGAGACGGAGATCGCCGCGCAGGGCGGCGCGCCCGGCCTCCCGACGGCGATCGAGTTTCCGGAGCCGGCGTCGGCCGCCTCCGGCGTCGCCGCCTCGGGGCGCGTCACGCTGACCCCGCCGGGAGACGTGCCGACGCCGAGCATCGGGTACGTCTCCTACAGCATCAACGACGGGCTGTACGCGGCGACCACCAACTACGCCCCGTACACGTCCTCCTGGAACAGCGAGCGCGTCCCGAACGGGCTCTACACGCTGCGGGTGACGGTGTACGACCGGGCGCAGCAGCAGTTACGCGAGCTGACGCGCACCCTGAAAGTCTTCAACGCGAACGCCCCGAAGACCCGTGACCACCTGACCGAGGAGAAGCGCGACGAGCTGCGCGCCCGGCTGGCCCGGCTACTGATCCCCCGCCCGAGCCGGAAGGCGGCGCACTTCGCGCTGGCGGAGCGGGCCGCGGCGCGCGGCGACAGCGAGGACGCGCTGGCGCGCATCGAGTCCGTGGTCGCCATAGACCCGAACTTCCACAACGCCCGCGCCTCCCTGCGCCAGTACCACACGCAGGCCGCGGGGCCGTACGAGGGCATCTGGAAGGGTGAGACGCAGGAGAAGATCGTCGCCCTGACCTTCGACGACGGACCGAACCCGGCGGCGGGTCGCACCCCCGCGCTGCTGGAGGCGCTGAAGGCGGCGGACGCGAAGGCGACGTTCTTCGTCGTCGGCCTGCGCGCCGAGGAGAACCCGGGCCTGCTGCGGCAGATGGTCGACGGCGGCCACGAGGTCGCGAACCACTCCTACTCGCACCCCAACCTGACCTACCTGACGACCACCGCGCTGGAGCGGGAACTCTGCCGGACGTCGGTCGTCATTCGCGAGGCGACGGGCAAGAGGCCCCGCTTCTACCGCCCGCCCGGTGGAAACTTCAACTCGGCGGTGGTCGAGGCGGCGCGCACGATGGGCATGGCCGGGGCGTACTGGACCGTGGACGCCATCAAGTACGAGTCGGCGGCGCACACGCCGCAGCGGCTCACGAAGTACGTCCTCGACAACGCCACGCCCGGCTCCATCATCCTCCTGCACAACGCCCCGGACAACACCGTGGCCGCCGTGGGCGACATCGTGCGCGGCCTGCGCGCGAAGGGCTACACCATCGTCACCATGAGCGAACTGGTCCGCCGCGCCCGCCCGGTCCTCAAGGGCGCGGTCGCAAAACAGAGCAAAGCCTTCTACAGTCGTTAAGCACGTGGCGACGCCGCGCCGACATTGTCTTGTCGGCGCGTGTCACCGCGCGGAGACGGTAGCTCAACGGAAGAGCGTCTGCCTTCAGAGCAGAAGGATGGGGGTTCGAGTCCTCCCCGTCTCCACCCCGGAAACCGTAGTTCAAGGGAAGAACGCCGGATTCATGCTCCGGAGGGTGGGGGTTCGAGTCCTCCCGGTTTCCACCGAAGGAGAAGCCATCGCCATGCAGATCACCCCCGCGGACTTCGACACCTTTACCCAGGTCCTGCAGCGCGTCTCGGAAGACCCGTCGCTGATCGACGACGACGAGCGGTGCAAGGGACTGATCGCCAAGATACACCGGCAGGGGAAGAAGGGCGAGCGCGCCCGGGGCCGCGCCGCCGCCCGCGTCGAGGATCGCGCGACAGCGGCGACGACTCTTCTCGTACGGAAGCAGGAGGGCCAACTGCCGCGCGCGGTCGGCCTGCTGTCGTGCCGGGCCGATGACATCCCGACGACACTCAGGCGGCCCGCCCACTGCTATATCTGCAAGTCGCCGTACACGCAGGTCCACTTCTTCTACCACCTCCTCTGTCCCGCGTGCGCCGACCGGAACTACCGGAAGCGGACGCAGCGCGCCGACCTGACCGGGCGGGTCGCGCTCGTCACCGGTGGGCGCGTCAAGATCGGGTACGAGACGGCGCTCCGGATGCTGCGCGACGGCGCGCGCGTCCTCGTCACCACGCGCTTCCCGAACGACGCCGCCCGCCGCTTCGCCGCGGAGGCGGATGTTTCGGAGTGGCGGGACCGCCTTTCGCTCCACGGCCTGGACCTACGCCACCTGCCCTCCGTCGAGGCGTTCGCCTCCCGCCTGTGCGGTACGGAGCCGCACCTCGACGTCCTGATCAATAACGCCGCCCAGACGATCAAGCGACCCCTGGAGTTCTACCGGCACCTGCTGGAAGGCGAGACGCGAGGGAGCGAAGAGCCAGCGTCTCTCCCCGCTGTGACCCACCGCGCGTCCGACAGCGCGGCCCTGCTGGAACTGGGCAAGGGGTATCCCGGGCATCTGGACTTCCCGGCCTACAGTTTTCCGGCGGGGATGCTCGACGCGGACGGCCAGCAGATCGACCTGCGGCCCGCGAACAGCTGGTCGGCGCGGCTGGACGAGGTCGGAACCGTCGAAGCGGTCGAGGCGCATCTGGTCAACGCGCTCGCGCCGTTCGTCCTCAACAGCCGGCTGAAGCCGCTGCTGATGCGGTCGCCGTTTCCGCGCCGCTTCATCGTCAACGTGTCGGCGATGGAAGGGCAGTTCGGACGCCACGGCAAGACGGAGTTTCATCCGCACACGAACATGGCGAAGGCGTCCCTGAACATGATGACGCGCACCGCGGCACGGGACTACGCGCGCGACGGCGTCTACATGAACAGCGTGGACACGGGCTGGATCACCGACGAGAACCCGGCCCCAAAGCGGGAGCGCCTGCGCCGCGAAGACGGGTTCTACGCCCCGCTGGACTGCATCGACGGCATGGCGCGGATTTACGACCCGGTCGCGCGCGGCGTCACGGAAACTCCGGAACCGGTATACGGCTGTTTTCTCAAGGACTACGAGCCGCACCCCTGGTAGCAGCGGTCGGTTAGTGAGGCACGGACATGAGATATCCACAGATCCACTGCCCGGTGCAGGGCATGCCGCAGACGCCCGCGTACGACGTCGCCGAGATAGCTCCCCTCGTCGCGTTTCTGGGCGAGGACGTCGCCGTTGCCGAGCCGCGGGCGTTCCCGCGCGGCACGGTGACGCCCGACGGGCGGCTTGACCTGTGCAAGCAGGACCTCGGGCCGGCCGGCTGCCGGATGGTCACCGACGCGCTCGCGGGAAACACGACGATCGCGAGCCTTCTGCTGGGGACGGACGCCATCGGGGACGCCGGGGCGGAGGACGTGGCGCGGCTGATCGAGCAGCGCAACGGGCACCTGGAGATCATCTACCTGGGATGTAACTACATCTCCGAGGCGGGGGCGTCGCGGCTGGCCGGCGCGCTCACGCACAACCGCCGGGTCACCGGGCTCTGGCTGAAGCGGAACCCCATCGGCCCCGGAGGGGTGCGCGCCGTCGCCGAGATGCTGCGCCACAACCGGACGCTGCGCACGCTCGACCTCGTCAACACGATGCCCGGCCCCGACGGCCTGGACGCGCTGCTCGACGTGATGACGGGCGAGAACCGGACCGTGGAGCGTCTGTACCTCGGCGGCAACGGCATCGACGCCCGCGCCGCGGGCAGGCTCGCGGAACTGCTCGCCGCGAACCCGGCTCTCCGCGCGCTGCTGCTGAACGTCAACCAACTGGGCGACGAGGGCGCGGTCCTGCTGGCGGAGGGGTTGCGGCGCAATCACACCCTGACCGAACTGGGCCTCGCCAGCAACGGCATCGGCGAGGAGGGGGCCGCCGCCCTGCTGGCGGCGCTGGAGTGTCACCCGACCCTGCGGACGCTCGACCTGGGCTATAGCGCCTCCACGCACGTCCTGGGGGCGCGGGCGAACGACGTCGGGGAGCGCCGCGGCGCGGCGGCGCTCGGCAGTCTCCTGCGCCGCAACCGCTCTCTGCTCCGCCTGGACGTGCGTCGCTGCGGCGTGACGACGCAGGCGGGGCTGGGAGAGATCGTCGCCGGGCTCGAGAGTAACGGGTGCCTGCAGGAACTGCACCTGGATCGGCCGGGGAGCGAGCGCGTCCAGGCGCTGCTCGCGAGGAACCGGGCGCGGGCGGGGGACGCGCTATCCGGCACGCCGGTCAGGGACGTCGCTCTCATCCGGAGCGTGTACCGCACCGCGTCGCCCGCCGGGCCGGGGAGCGGCGGTTAGAGACCGGTGCCGGGCCGTGCTATACTTAGGTTCGACTGATCCAGCAGGGAGCGAAGATGCCCCGACCACGACATTGTCGCGTAGCCAGACCCAATCCCCACCCGTCGGAGGCATGATGAAACGCATCTACAACTTCAGCGCCGGTCCCGCCATTCTGCCCGTGCCCGTGATCGAGGAGGCCGCGAAGGGCGTCCGGGAGATCAACGGCTCCGGCATGTCGATCCTGGAAGTCAGCCACCGGGGTAAGGACTACGACGCGATCCACCAGGAGACGATGGCGAACGTCCTGCAGGTCCTCGGCCTTTCCGCCGAGGAGTACGCGGTGTGCCTGCTCGGCGGCGGGGCGTCGCTCCAGTTCGCGATGCTGCCGATGAACTTCCTGGCCGCCGGGCAGACCGCCGACTACGTCGACACGGGCGAGTGGTCCGCCAAGGCGATCAAGGAGGCGAAGCGGCTCGGGAACGTCAACGTCGTCGGCTCGTCGGCCGGGACGAAGTACGACCGCCTGCCGAAGGACCTGAGCTTCTCCGCTCCGGGCGTCGCGCGGTACGCGCACCTCACGACGAACAACACGATCGAGGGCACGCAGTTCTTCGACCTGCCGGACGCGAACGGCGCGCCGCTGACCGCGGACATGTCCTCCGACATCTTCGCGGTGGCGCGCGACTTCGCGAAGTTCGACCTGTTCTACGCCGGGGCGCAGAAGAACGCCGGCCCCGCGGGCGTGACCATCGTCGTGGCGAAGAAGGCGTTCCTGGAGAAGGCGACGAAGGACGTGTCGCCCATGCTCTCCTACGCCCTTCAGGCCGACAAGGAGTCGCTGTACAACACCCCGCCCGTCTTCCCCATCTACGTCGTCGGCCTCGTGCTCAAGTGGATACAGGGGGAGGGGGGCGTCGCCGCCATCGAGAAGCGCAACCGGGAGAAGGCGGGCCTGATCTACGGCGCGCTGGACGCGGCCCCGGCCTTCTACGAGCCCGCCGTGGCGGAGAAGGCGGACCGCTCGCTGATGAACATCACCTGGCGGCTGAAGGACGCGTCGCTGGAGGCGGAGTTCCTGGCCGAGGCGAAGAAGCGCGAGATGGACGGGCTGAAGGGGCACCGCAACGTCGGCGGCTTCCGCGCCTCGGTCTACAACGCGTTCCCCGCCGAGGGCTGCGCCGCCCTGGCGGACTTCCTGGCCGACTTCGCCCGCCGCAAGGGTTAGGCAGGAGCGGACTGCCGCGCCCCCCGTGCGGGAGGACGCGGCAGTCCGCGTACCCGGCATCCCCGGTAGGGATGGGGTACAATGAGGGCGTTATGGCTGAGACGGGCGCGGGCGTGAGCGGCGGCGGGGAAAACACCCCCCGGCAGTTTGTCAACTACCTCTTCTTCCAGGTGGACCCGGCGTGGCGTCGCCTTCCGGACGAGGAGCGGCGCGCGGGCAAGGAAGAGTTCGCCCGCGTCGTGGACGACTACCGCGGGCGGGCCATCGTCGTGCCGTTCTCCACGGTCGCCACGCGCGCCGACTGCGACTTCCTGCTCTGGCGGGTCGCGTACGACCTCGAAACGCTCCAGGAGATGACCTCGCGCCTCCTGGCCACGGGCATCGGCCGCTGGCTCACCCGGTCCTACTCGTTCCTCGGGCAGGCGAAGCGCTCCACGTACCTCGACCCCACGATCCACCCTTCCCAGGAGCACAAGCGCGGGATCATCCGGCCCGGCGAGTACAAGTACCTGTTCGTGTACCCCTTCGTGAAGACGCGCGCCTGGTTCGCCCTCTCCGAAGAGGAGCGCGGGCGCGCGATGAAAGAGCACATCGTGGTCGGGCACAAGTACCCGAGCATCCACCTGAACACGATCTACTCGTTCGGCCTGGACGACCAGGAGTGGGTCGTAGCGTTCGAGAGCAATCAGGCGTCGGACTTCGTAGACCTGGTGATGGAACTGCGCCACACCGAGGCCAGCGCCTACACGCTGCGCGACACGCCCATTTTTACCTGCGTGCGCGGGGAGAACGTGCGCGCGGTCCTCGACACGCTCGGGGGATAGGGAGGGGTCTTGCCGTTGGCCGGCATCAAAGTCTGCTGCGGGCCGCGTTGCGGGGCCGAGCCCGGCCACCGCGCGATTTACGACGCCGCGGAGGCGGGCGCGTCGGACGGCGGGACGGCGGTCCTGCCGACGCTCTGCCGGGGGCTCTGCACCGGCGGTGTGACACTGGTGCGCCCCGACGGCGAAAAGTGCAAGGCGCGCAGCGCCGACGAGGCGCGCGCCATCGCCGCCGCTGCCGCCGCGGAGAGCGGCGAGATTACTACTATTACCGCTACGCGAGGTTGATTATCATCATGCCCACCGTCAAGGTGCTTATACCGACGCCACTGCGCAAGTTCACGGGCGAGCAGGACACCGTGAGCTCCGACGCCGACACCATCGGCGCGCTTCTCAAGTCCCTCGATGCCGCACATCCGGGGCTGGGCAAGCCGCTTATGGACGAGGAGGGGAACCCACGCCGCTTCGTAAACCTGTACCTGAACGGGGAAGACATCCGATTCCTGCAGGGCAAGGACACCGCCCTGAAGGACGGCGACGAGGTTTCCATCGTCCCGGCCATCGCCGGAGGCTAAGAGTTTAAGAGTTAGCGAGGACAGCGCAACCGTGGCTCAGATCAGCGAAGTCTACCAGTTGGTTTTCACCCGGGAGATGTACAATCACCCGATCCTGCACGAACTCGGCAAGAAGTTCCGCCTCACCGTCACCATCCGCCGCGCGGTGCTGAACGAGGGCGGCGGCTGGGCCGAGGTGCGCCTCGCCGGACCCGAGGAGGAGGTGGGGCGCGCCATCGCCGACCTCCAGACGACCGGCGTTAACAGCACCGGCCCCATCGCCGACCTGGTGGAACCGGACTACGACGAACCGGTACCCGCCGTCATCGGACGCGGGACGTAGCGACAGCGACAACGAAAAGCCCCCGCCGAGCCGGGGGCTTTTTTGTTGGTTCGGCTCTCAGTCGTCGTCCTCTTCGTCGAGGTCGTCCATCGCCCCGGAGGAGTCCGTATAGTGGCTGATCTCCTCGCCGCGGAACACGGTGATGAGGAAGTCCTCCCGGTCGAAGCTGGGCAGGTACGCCTGGACGATGTCGTCGTCGATCTGCGCGATCAGCCCCTCCTCCTGCTCCAGCGTCAGGTCCCCCTCCAGGATGAGGGTGCCGTGGATGGTGTCGTGGGCGTAGTGCAGGTCCAGTTGCCCGAGGCGGCGGTCCTCGTCCCAGATGAGATAGATCTCGCTGGTCTGGGTTCGCACCAGCCGGGTCAGTCGATAGCTTGTCGCATTCCGCTCGTCGCTCACGCGAGTCTGAGCCTCCTGTTTAATTCGAAGTTGAGTGTACCGCATTCGGGTACCCGGGTTCCGGCCCCGTGACACGGAAAAACCGCGTCCGCCGGGAACGCCGGGCGGACGCGGTCTTCCGTTTTCCTGTCTACTGACAGTGTCAGGCCATGCCGGGTTCCAGCCGCGGGCGCGGCATCACCGGGCGCTGCTTGGAAGGGGACGCGTCTCCCTCCTCCGTGCTCTCCGGCGAAGGACCCTCGGCGGGCGGCTCCGACGACGGCCTCGGCGGGATGCGGCCCCCCTCGGCGGGCGGCACCGCGTCCTGCATCAGCCGCAGGAATTCGTCCCGGTCGATGGTTTCCTTCTCCATCAGGACCTCGGTGATGCGCTCCAGGACGACCCGGTTCGCCTCCAGCAGCTCGGCGGCCCGCTTGTAGTTGTGGTCGATGATGGCGCGGACTTCCTCGTCGATGATCTGCGCGACCTCCTCGGAGTAGTCGCGCTCCTCGCTGAAGCCGTCGCGGCCCAGGAACGGGCTGCCGTGACGCCGGCCGAAGCGCAGCGGGCCGAGCCGCTCGCTCATGCCGTACTCGCAGACCATGGCCCGGGCGATGTCGGTCACGCGGTCGAGGTCGCTCACCGCGCCGGTGTCCATGTCGCCGTAGACCAGAAGCTCGGCGACGCGGCCGGCGAGCGCCATGGCGATCCGGTCCTCCATCTCCGCCTTGGTCCGGTTGTAGCGCTCCTCGCTCGGCAGGCTGATGGTAACGCCCAGCGCCATGCCGCGCGGCAGGATGGTGACCTTGTGGATCGGGTCGCAGTTCACCAGCAGCTCGCCGACGATGGCGTGACCCGCCTCGTGCAGCGCGGTGCGGCGGCGGACCGCCTCGGTCATGATCCGGCTCTTGCGCTCGGGGCCCATCATCTGCCGGTCGATGGAGTCCTCGAAGTCGGTCATGTCGATGCGCGTCTTCTCGCGGCGGGCGGCCAGCAGGGCGGCCTCGTTGACGAGGTTGGCCAGGTCGGCCCCGGAGAAGCCGGGCGTGCGCCGCGCCAGGCTGTCCACGTCCACGTCCTCGCTGAGCGGCTTGCCGCGCAGGTGGACGGTGAGGATGGACTTGCGGCCCGCCTGGTCGGGGGCGTCCACAACGACGCGCCGGTCGAAGCGGCCCGGGCGCAGGAGCGCCGGGTCGTGGACGTCCGGGCGGTTGGTCGCCGCGATCAGGATGACGCCCGCGTTCGGGTCGAAGCCGTCCATCTCCACGAGGAGCTGGTTGAGCGTCTGCTCGCGCTCGTCGTGGCCGCCGCCCCAGCCCGCGCCGCGCTGGCGTCCGACCGCGTCGATCTCGTCGATGAAGATCAGCGCCGGGCGGTTCTGCTTGGCGGTGTCGAACAGGTCGCGGACGCGGCTCGCGCCGACGCCGACGAACATCTCCACGAAGTCGGAGCCCGAGATGTGGAAGAAGGGGACGCCCGCCTCGCCCGCGATGGCGCGGGCCAGCAGGGTCTTACCCGAGCCGGGAGGGCCGAGCAGGAGGACGCCCTTGGGGATCTTCGCGCCGAGCGCCTGGAACTTCTTGGGGTTCTTGAGGAACTCGACTATCTCCTGGAGGTCCTGCTTCGCCTCTTCGACGCCGGCGACGTCCTCGAAGGTGACCTTGGGGACGTTCTCGCCCAGGCGGCGGGCCCGGGAGCGCCCGAAGTTCAGCGCCTGGTTGCCGCCGCTCTGCGCCTGGCGCAGGATGAAGAAGTAGAAGACGAGGATCACCATCAGCGGCAGGAGGAGGGGCACCAGGAGACCGGTGAGGATGTCCATGGTGCTGATGGGGGCCACGTCGAAGGTGACCTTGCTTTCCTCGAGAAGGCCGATCAGGCGCGCCCGCTCCTCCTGGGAGTCCGGAAGGACGACGTCGAACTTCTTCTTGCCGGTCGCCCCGGGAGCGTCGGCAAGATACTCTCCCAGGAACCTGTCCTTCTGGATCGTCCCGTTGGAGACGACGCCGGTGCTGCGTATCTTCTCCAGGAACTGGCTGTATTTCAGAGTCTCCCGCTGTTCCCCGAAGGGGAGCGGCTTGCCGAGCAGTTTCCCGATCAGCATAACCGCCACCACAAGGGCGACCGTCAGGAGTACAAGCCTTGCATAACGGTTCAAAAGAAACGCCTCCTCCGGCGCGGCTGCCGCCACGCCGGTACACACGCGCGCCCGTCCCCGCGGCGGGCTTCGCCATGCGCTTCAGGCGACGCGCCGACGCGCGCCGCTACTGCTGCTCTGCTCAGTAATAACGGGCAGGGAAAGGGATCGATCGCCGCGCGCACGGGCGTACAGGAGTCGGCCCCCGGCAGGTACGCTCCGGACGACTACGTTCCGACGAGTACTGCCTGTAGCCGAATGTCTCTCATTATACCACAACGGCCCCGGTCAATCTCACCGGACGCCGCCGCCCGCGCGCACCCCCGGCGCACTCCCTGCCTCACTCTCTCATTACGCTATTTCCCCATTATGGGTTCTCTTATTTCCCGTCTTTTGACGCGCCCGTGCGGATTCCCACGATCCGGACGGGGGGCGTCCGAGAAGGAACCACTCGCGGGGGCGGCGAACCAATCAACCTGATGGATAAGACAGACGCTTCCCACGGCGCGGACGCGGGCGGGCTGACGCGGGAGTTCGCCGACCTCCTGCGCTGCCCGAACTGCCCGGGGCGGCCGCCGATCACGTACCGGCCCGTGACGAACACGCTCGACTGCGGCGCGTGCGGCCGCCGGTACCCGATCCTCGACGGGCTGCCCGACCTGCGCGCGGGCGGGGCCGAGGCGGACGCCGAAAAGATCCCGGCCGGGGAATCCTGAGGAGAAGTCACGTTATGCAGATATCGCCCAGTGGGTCTATTAAAGTCACGGTGATACACGGTCCGAATCTCAACCTGCTCGGGCTGCGCGAGCCGGACATCTACGGCACCGACACCTTCGACGATACGAACCGCAAGATCCGCGAACACGCCAAGCGGCTGGGGATCGACGTCGAGATCAGCCAGAGCAACCACGAAGGCGAGATCATCGACACCATCCAAAACGCCGTGAACTGGGCCGACGCGATCGTCATCAACCCCGGGGCGTACACGCACTACTCCTACGCCATCGCGGACGCCATTCGCGGCGTCCGCCTCCCGGCCATCGAGGTCCACATCAGCAACATACACAGCCGCGAGGAGTTCCGGCGCCACTCCGTCGTCGCCCCGGCCTGTGTGGGGCAGATCGCGGGGTTCGGCACCGCCTCCTATCTGCTCGGGATCGACGCCGCCCGCGCCGTGGTGGAACAGGGACGAAGGTAGAAGTACGCAAGACATGACGGATTTCAAGTACCCCCACCGCGTCGCCGCCCTGCGCGAGAAGATCGGGGCCGCCGAGCCCGGCGTCGACGGCCTCCTCGTCACGCACCTGGAGAACGTTAAGTACCTGACCGGGTTCACGGGGTCGAACGGGCTCGTCCTAATCACGCCCGCCGACGCGATCTTCCTGACGGACGGGCGCTACGATCTCCAGGCGTCGCAGCAGGTTCCGGGCTTCGCCCGCGTCATCGTCCCCCAGGGTAGGACGATGCACGAGGGCGCCGCGGAGCAGGTGCGCCGCCTCGGCCTGTCTCGGCTTGGCTTTGAGGAGGCCCATCTGACCGTGCGGACGTTCGACGCCCTCCGGGGAGCGCTGGCCGCCTCCCCCGTCGCGTGGGTGCCGGTGAACGGCGCGGTGGAGTCCGTGCGGCAGTTCAAGGACGCGGGCGAGCTGGCGACGATGCGCCGGGCGATGCGGCTCGCCGACGACTGCTTCGCCTTCGTGTGCGAAACGGCCCGCGTCGGAATGACGGAGCGGGAGCTTGCCTGGGAGATGGAGGTATTCCTGCGCGCCCGCGGCGGCGCGCAGCGCCTCTCGTTCGACTCCATCGTCGGCTCCGGACCCAACAGCGCGCTCATCCACGGGCGTCCCTCCGAGCGCCGCCTCGGCGAGAGCGGCGGTCCCGAGTTCCTGCTGCTGGACTTCGGGGCGGAACTCGACGGCTACTGCTCGGACCTGACCCGCACCCTCGTCGTCGGCGGCGAGCCCACCGACGCCATGCGCGCGCAGTACGACGCGGTCCTCGCCGCCCAGCGCGCCGCCCTGGCTGCGATCCGCCCCGGTACGGCGGGACGGTCCGTTGACGCCCTGGCGCGCGAGGCGGTCGTCTCCCGCGGTTTCCCGGAGTTCGCGCACGGCCTGGGCCACCAGCTCGGGCGCGTCGTCCACGACGGCATGGCGTTTTCGATGCTCTCGGACGTGATCCTCGCGCCGGGCATGGTCTGCACCGTCGAGCCGGGCATCTACGTCGAAGGTTTCGGCGGGGTGCGCATCGAGGACGACGTGCTGGTGACCGAAGGCGGCTGCGAAGTCCTGACCGCCAGCCCCAAAGACCTGACAGTCGTCGGCTGACCTCTCTCGTTCCCGCCTCCCCCTGCCCGGGCAGTAGTAGTGAACCACGCAACTTTTTCGGCAAACATGTGTCTGATTAAGTGAAGGGTAACGGGCCGGTCCGATCGTGGACCGCGCCGTTTGCCGAGAAGCAAGGAGGCTTCAATGACGAGGTCGTCCCGGCAGGAGCAGGGAGATCGGGGTTTGAGGGGATCGACGCACATCGCTCCCAGGTTCTTTCACCATCTCAGGTCTTTCATCGCGGCGCTGGCCGTCGCGCTCGGTGCCGTCGCACTGCCGCGCACCGCGGCGCACGCGTCCACGGTCCCGGCGCGGCCGCCGCAGCCGGTCGATACGCTGCTGTTCTGCAACCAGCCCGAGCGGCTTCAGGCGCCGGGGGCGTACGCGGACGCCGTGCTGACCGGCGGGAAGACGTACCGCATCTTCTTCCACTACCGGAACACGGCCGGGGCAACGAAGCCGCTGGTGGTCGCCTTCCAGGGATCGGTGGGCAAGAAACTCGTGCTCGACGTCCGCAAGGGCATCGCCGACCCGCAGAACGACCCGCCGCTCGCCGGGCGGCAGGCGATGGCGCGCTACCTGAAGGCGCCGAACCAGCGGTTCGTGGGGGACGGCGGGGCGCGCTTCCCGATGAAACTGCGCTCCTGGGATGTCGCCTCCGGCATCATCACCGTGAAGGCGGACCAGGACGTTCGCCTGCGCATCTACTTCCAGCACAACAAGCAGGTGGTGACCAACGCCCGCGTCGTGGCGGTGAAGGCGCCGCACCGGGAGGTGAAGATCGCCCTCTCGGAGGAGTCGATGCGGCAGTACTACCGCATCGGCAGCCCGGAGGAGGGGATGACCGGCGGCATGGACGGCGCGTACGGCCTCGTGTACACGTTCCAGGTCGAGGCCCCGGTAGGGCGGACCGTCCGCGTCACCTTCTCCCCGCGTGG
>DATLHN010000799.1:0-4182 GCA_035539875.1 Armatimonadaceae bacterium | reverse complement strand
GGATCGGTTTCTGGTCCGCATCGGGAGGCCGCAGCGGTTCGGCGCGCAGGCGCTTCCGAAGCCGGGGCCGGACGGGCAACTGCTCTACGGAGTGGACGAGGCGGGCGAACTGGCCGTGACGGACGCGCTGCGGGCCGACCTGTTCATGGCCCCACTGGCGGTATCGAAGCGGGAAGGCCCGATGGGCGTGATGAAGGTGGTCGATACCCTGGTGGCGCGGCTGAAGGAGCGGCACGACCCGGCGTGGCTGGCGTCGCATCGGGACCGCCCGGCGGCGAAGCGCCTGGAGCAGTACGCCGATCGGTTGGCGTCCGGCGACGGAGACTCCTTGGGGGCGCGCGGCGAGGTCCTGAAGCTCTACCGGGCGGACGACCTTAAGACGCCGGAGGACTACCGGAACGCCGCCCGGGTGCTGCTGGCGACGGCGGAACGGCAGCCCGGCGACGCGCGGGCGCGGCAACTCCTACTGGCGCACGAGATGGCGATGGTCGCGGCGCTCCGCGGGGACGCGGCGGCGCGCACGTTGGTAGCCTCCACCTGGGACGCGTTCCTGGTGCGGGTGGGGCGGCCCCAGCGGTACGGTACGATTTCGGGCGGGCCGGTCGAGGCGACGGTCAGCCCGGCAGTTCGGAGAATTTTCGGCGTGCCGCCGCGACCCGCGGCGGCGGACTGAGGAGATAATAAGATGGCATCGGCGACGGCGTCCTCGTCGGGGGGCGCAACTTTATCGGCAGGAGGGCTGCGCGGCGTGCAGGAGCAGCATACGATCACGGTGCTGGTGAACAACCAGCCGGGCGTACTGGCGCGCGTTTCCGGGCTCTTCGCCCGGCGCGGGTACAACATCGAATCGCTCACCGTATCCATAACCGAGGACCCGGAAGTCTCGCGCATGACCATCGTGGTCGCGGGCGACGCGGACATTCTGGAGCAGATCACCAAGCAGCTTCACAAGCTGGTGGACGTGCTGAAGGTGTACGACTACCTGGATACGCCCATGCTCGCCCGCGAGCTGGCGCTGGTCAAGGTGAACGCGGAGCCGGGGCAGCGCCTGGAGCTGATGCAGCTCATCGATATCTTCCGGGGCCGCGTGATAGACGTCGCAGAGAAGACGTACGTGGTCGAGGTAACGGGCGGGTCCGACAAGATCGACGCGTTCGAGAAGCAGCTGGAGCAGTTCGGCGTGCGGGAACTGGTGCGCACGGGGCGTATCGCCCTGATGCGCGGCCCGCGCACCGTCTGAAAGGGCAGGCAGCGTTGGGCGAGCTAATCACCCGGCAGCAGGCGGACGCGCTTTTCCTGGCGATACCGGTCCTCGGCGTCGTCGCGGCGGTCGTCGCCTTCGCCGTAACGCGGACGCGGAGCGGCGCACGCCCCGCCGTCGCGGCGGTCGGGTGGGGGGCGCTGCCGGTGCTGATGGGGTTGCTCTGGCCGGTTTACAACGCGATCGCCGACCGTCTGGGCCTCGACACGGTCCGAAACCTGTTCGCGGTGCTGGCCCTCTTTATAACCGTCGGCGCGGCGGGCGGTGCCGTCTGGGCCCGCCTGACGGCGGATGCGGAAGCGGGCGTCGCACCCGGGGCGGACGGCGGCGACGCCACAGTTTGAAGCGATGCGGCGTCCTTCGGGCGCTACGGGGCGGTAGGCGGGCCGGGAATGCCGGACTCCGCCCGCCCCATTCTCAGGGAGCATAAACGAACGACATGGCTGTAACGGTGTATTACGAGGCGGACGCCTCGCTGGACGTGCTGAAGGACAAGACGCTGGCCGTCATCGGCTACGGAAGCCAGGGGCACGCCCACGCGCAGAACCTGCGCGACTCGGGGATGAACGTCCTGATCGGTCTGCGCGAGGGTAAGTCCGCCGACAAGGCGCGTCACGACGGCTTCGAGGTCGTCCCCGTCGCCGAGGCGGCGAAGCGCGCGGACGTGATCATGATCCTCGTCAACGACGAGTTTCAGGGCGCGCTCTACAAGGAGCACATCGAGCCGAACCTGAACCCGGGCGACGCGCTGGCGTTCGGCCACGGCTTCAACATCCACTTCGGGCAGGTCGTGCCGCCCGAGAACGTGGACGTCTTCATGGTCGCCCCGAAGGGGCCGGGCCACCTCGTGCGCCGCGTCTTCAAGGAGGGACAGGGCGTCCCGTGCCTGATCGCGATCCACCAGGACTACAGCGGCAAGGCGAAGGAGAAGGCGCTGGCCTGGGCCAAGGGCGTCGGCGGCACCCGCGCGGGCGTTCTGGAGACCTCCTTCCGCGAGGAGACCGAGACCGACCTCTTCGGCGAGCAGGCCGTGCTCTGCGGCGGAGCGACCGCGCTGGTCAAGGCGGGCTTCGAGACCCTGGTGAACGCCGGATATCAGCCCGAGATCGCCTACTTCGAGTGCCTGCACGAACTGAAGCTGATCGTGGACCTCATGTACGAGGCGGGGATCGCGGGCATGCGGTACTCGATCTCCGACACCGCGCAGTTCGGAGACATGACGCGCGGCCCGCGCGTGGTGGACGAGGACACGAAGCTGCGGATGCGCAAGATCCTCGACGAGATCCAGTCCGGAGAGTTCGCCAAGGAGTGGATCCTGGAGAACCGCGCCGGCCGCCCGATGTTCAACGCGCTCACCCGCAAGGACGAGAATCACCTGATCGAGACGGTCGGCTCGGAACTTCGCGGAATGATGTCCTGGGTGAAGAAGCCGGAGACAGTTTCGGTCACCACCGCGGCGACGGAAACCGCGAAGCAGACTCAGACCGTAGGAGACGGAGGACGTAAGATCGAGCTGTAATGGCCAGCAGCAACGGCAGCGGTCCCGGCGGCACGCCGCCGGGCGGGCGCAACGGCAGGGGGGACGCGCGGACTCTTTCCGCGCTGTCCTCCCGGCGCTCCCCGCGCCCGCCCGGGGCGATGAGCCCCGATCAGGCTTGTCTCGGGTGCCTGATCGGCGTCGGCGTGCTGGTCGTGTCGGTCGCCCTCTGGGCGTTCATCTACTGGCGGTACGCGGAGGAACTAAAGCCCCCGCCGACGCCGGGACCACCCGTACAGGAGGAGATCCGTAACCGGACGCGCGAACAGCCGCGGACGGACGGCCCTACGGACCAACCGCGATGATGACCGTTCACCTGGATGCCAGCTTTCCGCCGGATACCCGCGAAGACCTGAAGGCGGTCGCGCGGGACGTGCTGGAGGTCGTGCGCCTTCGGATGGGCAAGGAGCCGCCGGTGAGTAAGCCGGTCGTCTGCTACGTGCGCCCGGAGGGGCCGATGACGAGTGTGGATACGGACGAGAGGACGTACCGCGTCGGCCTGTCGGTGACGAAGCGCGACTACGCCCGCATGGGGTACCAGCTCGGACACGAGCTGGCGCACGTCATGATGGACCCGCGGCGGACGAACGGCGTGATGGAAGTGGTCGCCGTGGGGCTCTCGCTCCAGGTGCTGGACGACATGGCGCTTCGCTGGCGGGACCTGGCGCCGTACCCGAGCTGGCGGCCGTTCGCGCGCACGTTCTCCGACTATCGCGTCGTGGTCGAGGAGCAGTCGCTGGCCAAAATGCCGCGCGAGGTCGGCGACGCCGTCCGCGGGCGGAACTGGTCGTCCGTCGCCGCGTTCCTGCGCACCCGGCAGCGGGAGCTGCTGGGCGACGTCGAGCAGCGCGACCTGCAGCACGTCGCGGCCATACTCCTGCGCTCCCAGGAGGTGCCGTGGGCGAAGCTCTGGGGCCTCGGCGCGCTGACGAACCCGCCGCCGTGGCAGGACAAGCGGTACCGTTCCGACCTGCCGCTGGACGCGCGGCGCTCGCCGGACTGCCTGCGCCGCCTGGGAGTCATCGGGTAGCCCGGGCTTCGTTTTGCGCGCCGTTTGGGGAGGCGAACCACTATGAGTGACAACAACCGGATCCACATATTCGACACGACCCTGCGCGACGGCGAGCAGTCGCCCGGCGCGAGCCTCAACGTCGAGGAGAAGATCGAGATAGCGCGGCAGCTGGAGCGCCTCGGGGTAGACATCATCGAGGCGGGCTTCCCGATCTCCTCTCCGGGCGACTTCCAGGCCGTGCAGCGTATCGCGGCGGCGGTCTCGGAGCCGGTCATCTGCGGCCTCACCCGCGCCCGCAAGGAGGACATCGACGTCGCCTGGGACGCGCTCAAGGGGGCGAAGCGCCCGCGCATCCACACCGGCCTCGGCGTC
>DATLHN010000798.1:0-5672 GCA_035539875.1 Armatimonadaceae bacterium | reverse complement strand
GGGCTCCGCAGGCGGGCGGCACGGCGCCGGGGGTGCGGCGGCCAACGCGGGGTTGATCTCCGCGGCGGCGCGCCTGCCCAGACCGGCTCTGCAGGTGGCAAGGCGAAAACTGGCACGGGTATTGCACCCGGACCTGTTCGCAAAGGATGATCCCGGGACCGCGCTGCTGGCGACCGAACTGCTCAAGCAGATCAACGCCCTGGCGGGCGGAGACCGGGGATAGCGCGGGCACCTCCATCCACGGATGCGCGGCCCGCGCCTGCCATCCGACTGCCTGCGCGCACGGGCCATAGGAAGGCATTCATAACTGAATATGAGGAAGAACAGCAGTCGGGTATCGTTCCTGCCCGGAGCGAAAAGGTGGACAGATCGGGTTAATAGGAAAGCGAAACAGGGCAGGCATGGCGACAGCGGGGCGGTGGCCCTGGACATGCCATGGTACTATCGCAACCACCGCAATTCCGTATATTTCGCGGGGTCGGTGCCCTATCTCTCCGCCGTCGCCGGGTTCTGCGCGGCGTTCGCGCTCAGCGCGGCCGGCGGCAAAAGCGAGCAGCAGGAGCGTGCGGCGAAGAAGGGATCGCCCGCCGCGGCAATGGCGGCGTCATCTTCACCGGCACGGCAGCAGAACCCGGCGACGCGGCGCGTCGCCCCTGCCGCCACTAAACCCACCACCGTCGCCTCTGCGTCCGTCGCGGCTCTTGCCCCGGAGAGGAAAACCGTCCGGACGGTCGCCCGGGGCGCTTCCCCGGCACGGACCGCGTCCCCCACCACTTCGCGCAGCGGCGCTGCCCGCGTCGGCGCTTCCGCCCGGTGGGACCGTCACCTGAACGCCGTACCGCCGTCGGGGACGTTCCTGCGTTCGTTCCGGGTACGGGCGACGGCGTACACGCCGATCAACACACCCATGGAGGGCGGCCGGTGGACCGCCACCATGCGCGACGGCCGCTCCGCGCACGGCGTTGCCGTCGATCCGGACCTGATCCCCATGGGCTCCCACCTCTGGATACCCGGGTATGGGCACGCCATCGCGGACGACACCGGCGGCGCGATCAAGGGGCACCGGATCGACGTCCGGATGCAGAACTACCAGGAGATGGAGGACTGGGGCGTCCGGCGCATACGGGTTTACGTACTCCGGGACCCCGATTAGGCACGGCACGTCAGGCCGGTCCCGAGGGGTAAAACCCCTCGGGACGGCTCGCCGCACGTCGTCTTGACGAATGGCGAACGTGCGGATATACTCTTTGAGTTGTGTGCCGGGGGCGTCAGGTCACCCTGTCTGCCCTCGCGCGCGACGGAGTTTGTATCACAACTTCACGCGGCAAGCGGGGGTAAGCGGCGGCGGAGGAGAAGCACCCTCCCCACGTTCGGTCCAGGTCCGGTTCGTCCGGATCCGGGAGCGGAACATTCACAGGACACGGCGGTCGGAACGACTCCGGCTTCCGGACAGTGAGCGAAAAGGCCCCCCGAGCCCCGCGTGCGGCGCGCAGCAGACAGAGCGCCCGGCACCGGGGTTTTTTAGTGCCGCCGGAGTTCGCAACGCCGTGCGCGTACGCGCGCGCCGCGTCCGTCCGAACCATACCGTAGTCCGTACGCGCCTGTGGGCGCGGCGGCGCAAGGAGCAGCAGGAAGTTACCCATGCCCACGATTAGCCAGCTGGTGCGCAAGGGGCGACAGAAGGTCGTCAAGAAAAGCAAGTCGCCCGCGATGAAGGGGAACCCGCAGAAGCGCGGCGTGTGTCTGGTGGT
This sequence comes from Armatimonadaceae bacterium, assembly GCA_035539875.1. Lineage (GTDB taxonomy): Bacteria > Armatimonadota > Armatimonadia > Armatimonadales > Armatimonadaceae > CALEKU01. The sequence continues at coordinate 3,921 of DATLHN010000798.1, read as the reverse complement.
CCGCACGATGACCCCCAAGAAGCCGAACTCCGCCCTGCGGAAGGTGGCCCGCGTCCGTCTCACCAACGGGGTCGAAGTGACCGCCTACATCCCGGGCATCGGCCACAACCTTCAGGAGCACAGCGTGGTCATGATCCGCGGCGGTCGCGTCAAGGACCTGCCGGGCGTCCGCTACCACATCGTGCGCGGCACCCTCGACACCTCGGGCACCAAGGACCGCAAGTCCAGCCGCTCGAAGTACGGCACCAAGAAGCCCAAGGGCGCCGCCGCCAAGTAGGCGCGCGCTTTCCGGCCAGATAGATTTTCAGGCAGGCCCGGCGGGGAGTCCCGCCCGGTTTTCCGGCGAAGTGAGGGTGTGCGCGAGCGAGCGCCAGCGGGCGCGCGGTGCGCGACGACGCCCCACTCTATGCAGGAGCGGCGACCCGAGGAGGGTCCCGCTCGAAGGAGCAAGAGAGTAACCTATGCCTCGTAAGGGTCCCGCGATCGAAAGGGCGATTCTGCCCGACCCGATCTACAATAAGATCATCGTGACGCGGTTCATCAACCGCCTGATGCTTGACGGCAAGAAGTCCGTGGCCGAGAAGGTCTTCTACGGCGCGCTCGATCAGATCGAGGGCAAGACCGGCCGCCCGGGCATCGAAGTCTTCGAAGAGGCGCTCAAGAAGGTCATGCCCGTGGTCGAGGTCAAGCCCCGCCGCGTCGGCGGCGCGACCTACCAGGTCCCCACCGAAGTGCGCCCCGCCCGCCGCGTCTCCCTCGGGATCCGCTGGATGGTGACCTTCTCCCGCCGACGCAACGGTCGCACGATGATCGACAAGCTGGCGGGCGAGCTCCTGGACGCCGCGAACGGTCAGGGCGGCGCGGTCCGCCGCCGCGAGGAAGGCTTCAAGATGGCGGAAGCCAACAAGGCCTTCTCGCACTACCGGTTCTAAGGCCGGGAACGGAAGACGGCTCCGCCTCACCGCTGAGGCGACTTTCTTCCCCGCGCGTCGGCCGCCACCCCCGCTGCGAGGGTGGGCGGCCGACGCGGCGGAAAAAGCCGCGAACGCGGAACGCAAGCGCGCAAATCGGCGTCTATCCTGCGGAACTATCCGATGTCGCCTGCATGAGCGATATAAGGAAAGAGAAAGGATAACCGCCGTTCGGGAGGGTCGGCACGATCGTCGGCTTTACCGGATCCGGTCCGCTCCGGCGGACCCGTCATTGTTAGATTCGAGATACTGAGGCGGAGAGTTAGGCTATGGCACGCGAATACAGCTTGGATAATACGCGCAACATCGGCATCGCGGCGCACATCGACGCGGGCAAGACCACCGTCACCGAGCGCATCCTCTTCTACACCGGCCGCAACTACAAGATCGGTGAGGTGCACGAGGGCGCGGCGACGATGGACTGGATGGAGCAGGAGCAGGAGCGCGGCATTACCATCACCTCCGCCGCTACCACCTGTTTCTGGGGACTTGAGGAAGATAAGGATAAGCCGGGCACGCGCAAGAACACGCACCGTATCAATATTATTGATACGCCCGGGCACGTCGACTTTACGGTCGAGGTCGAGCGCTCCATGCGCGTCCTCGACGGCGCGGTCGCCGTCTTCTGCGCGGTCGCGGGCGTCCAGCCGCAGTCCGAGACGGTCTGGCGGCAGGCGACCAAGTACAAGGTCCCCCGTCTGATCTTCGTCAACAAGATGGACCGCATGGGCGCGGACTTCTTCAACGTCGTGAAGATGGTCCGGGACCGCCTGGGCGCGAACGCCGTCCCGATCCAGATCCCGATCGGCTCCGAGGCGGACTTCAAGGGCATCGTCGACCTGATCACCATGAAGGCCACCATCTATAAGGATGAGATCGGCAAGGACCTGGAGGTCGTTGACTGCCCCGCGGACCTGCTCGACATGGCGTCCGAGTGGCGCGAGAAGATGATCGAGGCCGCCGCCGAGGTGGACGACCAGCTGATCGAGAAGTTCCTGGAGGGCGAGGCGCTGACCAACGAAGAGGTCAAGGCCGCGCTACGCAAGGGGACCATTGCCGGAACCATCTACCCGATGCTCTGCGGCTCGGCGTTCAAGAACAAGGGCGTCCAGCCGATGCTGGACGCGGTCCTGGAGTTCCTGCCGTCGCCGGTCGATCTCGAGGCGGTACCGGGCGTTAACCCGGACACGGAGCAGCCCGAAAGCCGGGAGCCTTCGGACAGCGCGCCGTTCTCGGCCCTGGCCTTCAAGCTGATGAACAATCAGTTCGGCAACCTGACCTTCTTCCGGGTGTACTCGGGGACCCTCACGAAGGGCTCCTTCCTGTATAACGCCAGCAAGGGCAAGCGGGAGCGCGTCGGGCGCATCCTGCTGATGCACGCCAACAAGCAGGAGGACGTCGACACGGTCTACGCGGGCGACATCGCGGCGGCGGTCGGCCTGTCCGACACGACCACCGGCGACACGCTGGCGGACGAGAAGAACCCGATCCTGCTCGAGAGCATCACGTTCCCCGAGCCGGTCATCGAGATGAGCATCGAGCCCAAGACGAAGGCCGACCAGGACAACATGGGTAAGGCCCTCTCCCGCCTCGCGGCGGAGGACCCGACCTTCCGGATGCACACCGACCCGGAGACCGGCCAGACCATCATCCGCGGCATGGGCGAGCTGCACCTGGAGATCATCGTGGACCGTATGAAGCGCGAGTTCAAGGTGGAGGCCAACCAGGGCAAGCCGCAGGTCGCTTACCGCGAGACGATCAAGGTTCCGGCTCGGGCCGAGGGCCGGTTCGTCAAGCAGACGGGTGGACGCGGTAAGTTCGGCCACTGCGTCCTGGAGATCGAGCCGACCGAGGTCGGCGCGGGCTTCGAGTTCGTCAACAAGACGGTCGGCGGCTCCATCCCGAAGGAGTACATCCCGGCGGTCCAGAAGGGCGTCGAGGACGCGCTGCACTCGGGGGTCCTGGCGGGCTTCCCGGTCGTGGACATCAAGGTCATGGTCGTGGACGGCTCTTACCACGAGGTAGACTCGGACGAGATCTCGTTCCGCGAGGCGGGCCGCATGGGCTTCCGCGCGGCGGCGAACAAGGCGCAGCCGATCATCAAGGAGCCGATCATGTCGGTCGAGGTCGTCACCCCGGAGCAGTTCCTGGGCGACGTCATCGGCGACCTGAACCGGCGTCGCGGCATCGTCGAAGGCCAGGAGGTCGGCCCCGGCGGGACCCGCGTCGTCAAGTCCAAGGTGCCGCTCGCCGAGATGTTCGGCTACGTCACGACCCTGCGGTCGATGACCCAGGGCCGCGCCTCCTCCACGATGGAGCCGTCGCACTACGAAGAGGTGCCGCGGAACATCGCCGAGGAGATCATGGCGAAGTCCGGCAAGGTCGCGGCCGGCGCGAAGTAGTCGCCATACCGGGGCGCGCCGGGCGGAAATGCCCGGCGCGCCCCGGCCCGCGATCGGCGGCGGAAAACGCTGGCAATCGCGGGAATCAGTGGTATAATTGCCTCTTGTGCGGGGGCGACAGCGCAAGCGTCGCCCCTGCCTTTTGCGCGTAGAATTAAGATTTTCGGTCTGGTCTGCCGTGACGGTGCGCTCCGTCCAATGCCGTTTCTGAGCGCGGTCCGTCCTCCGGCTACCTTGACAACGAAATAGCACCACCAAATCTTGATGTGTCGGGACTGGCCGCGCCTGCGAGCGCGAGTCCGCCCGGCAAAAGGGAACAAAAACCATGGCGAAGGCGAAGTTTGAGCGTACGAAGCCTCACGTGAACATCGGGACGATCGGGCACGTGGACCACGGCAAGACTTCTTTGACGGCGGCGATCACGTCGGTGCTGGCGAAGCAGGGGGGCGCGACGGCCAAGCGCTACGAGGACATCGACGCGGCGCCCGAGGAGAAGGAGCGCGGCATCACGATCAACACGGCGCACGTGGAGTACGAGACGGCGAGCC
>DATLHN010000797.1:0-3315 GCA_035539875.1 Armatimonadaceae bacterium | reverse complement strand
TCGAAGTCCCGGTACATCGCCAGGCCGCCGTACGCGAAGCGCTCGTCCCCGGACAGGTGCCACAGCGTCGCGGCGAAGACGCCCTCGCGCCCGAAGACGCCGAGGACGTCGGCCTGGGCGACGCCGCCGGAGATGTGCCCGCCGCCGCCGTAGTTGTACTCGGTGATGGCCAGTTTCGTGCCCGGGTAGTGGCGGGCGATCTTCTCCTTCATACGCGGGAGCAGGCGGATGGGCTGGCCCAGGCTTCCGGCGATCCAGGAATCTTCCCGGTAGGTCGGGTCCCAGAGCGAGCGGGGCGCCTGCACGCGCGCGGCGACCAGACCCGGCTCGCTCCCGCCCTCGGTGACGCGCTTGCCCGCGCCGCGCGCCTCCGGGTACCAGTGGAGGTCCAGCACGTCGAGCAGGCGCCGCCCGGCGGTCCGTTCGGCCTCGCGCATGCCGGACAGATAGAAGTCCAGGAAGTCCCGCCCGTTCGCGTCCGGCGCGTCCTGGAGGCGGACGTACCCCTGCCAGCCGTAGCTCGCCGGGCCGAACACGAGCGTTCCGGGCGCGACCGCCTTGATCGCGGCGGCGTACTCCGTCGTGCGCTGCAGCAGCTCCTGGTAGGTCAGCTTCGCGGTCCGCAGGCGCGCGTGGGTGTGGTCCCACAGGTCGGGCTCGTTGTCCAGGGAGTAGTAGACGGCGCGCGACGTCGCCCCGGCCCGGTGCGCGTCGGGGAACGTCTTCTTCAGCCAGGCGACGAACTCGTCCTGGTACACCGCGCGGTCGGCGGCGTCCGGCGGGAAGGCGAACGGGCCGCCCTTCCGGGGCAGGGACCGGACGAAGCGCGTGCCAATGAAGTCGGGCGTTTTGTTGACGTCGCCGTCTCCCTTCTTGTCGGCGGCGACGTAGCCCGCCATCGGGACCGTGACAATGATCGAAGCGCCGTTCGCCAGGGCGCGTGCCACCTGGGGGCGTATCACCTCGCCGGGCGTGTCGCCGCCCCCGAGGAAGGAGTCGTTCTGGTGCTGCCAGTCGCTTCCCGCGTTGGACGCGTTGTTTTCCCAGTTGTAGGCGGTCATGCGGTTGCCGCCGATCCGCGTCAGGGTCAGGTGTCGCGCGGTAGAATTCCAGTCCGGCTGGTTCGTCCCGTAGATCATGGGCGAGATCGCCCGTCGGTCGCGCTGCGGGTCGACGGAACACCGGACCGTCGCCGCCGGAGCGGTCTGCGAAAGCGTACCCATCATCCCTCCTCCGGCTGGATCACGACCTTGAAGTCGCCGTCGCGGCGGGCGTGGAGCCGGGCGAAGGCGAACGGGGCATCTGACAGGGGGACGCGCCGGCTGACGTAGGGGCGGACGTCCACCCGGCGCGCGGCGATCAGGTCGATGGCCTCGGTGAAGTCTTCCGGCGGGTCGAGGTTGCAGGAGGTGGTGACCGCGCGCTCGCCGCCCACCGCGAGCGGCGGGATGCCGAATCCCTCCATGGCGTGCGGCGCGAGCAGGACGAGCGCGCCGCCGGAGGCGAGCCGGTTCAGGGCCTGCGTGATCGTCTCGGCCGTACAAACCGTGTCGAAGATGGCGTCGAAGGGGCCCTCCGCCTCCATGAGGTCCGGCGCGACGGGGATGCCCACGAGCCCCGCGATCTCGCGCGGCAGCAGGCCGGGGTCGACGCCCTGCGCGGCTGCGCCGCGGGCCGCGGCCGCCTGCGCGATGGACAGGCCGACCTGGCCACAGCCGATCACGAGCACGCGGTCGTCCGCGCGGAGGCCGCGCGCGCGCACCTGCGCCGCGCGCTTCAGCGAGTGGACGGCGACCGCGACCATGTGGGTCAGCGCGAACTCCTCCGCCTCGGCCTTATCCAGCGGTACCTTGAAGCAGGAGTCGGCGAAGTAGAGGAACTGGTCCGACATGGCGCCGGGGAAGTGGGGGCGGTCGTACCCCGGGGGCCAGCCGCCGCCGTGGCCGAGGTGGCTGACGCGCTGGCAGAGGTTGGCGTTGTCGCCCTTGCAGTCGGCGCACTCGCCGCACGGGTGGGAGGGCAGCACGGTGACCACGTCGCCCACGGCGAGCGAGTCGACGCCCGGCCCGAGCGCCGCGACGCGCGCGCACGCCTCGTGCCCGAGGATGGTACGGCCCCAGTGGATCGGCTCCTGCCGCCCGAGCGTGTGCTGGGACCAGGGGTTGTCGCCGACGTAGTAGCGCAGGTCGGAGCCGCAGACGCCGCAGGCGAGCGTTTCGAGGACTACCTCGCCCGCTCCGGGCTCCGGCAGCGGGACCTCGGAGACGCTCACGGTCTCCGGCGCTTTGAGGACGAGGGCGCGGGTTGTAGTTTCCATGATGACCTTATTTTCACCGGGTAGGTCGTCCCCCCCTGCCCGGCGAACCGAAAGGGATGATGCGCCGCCGAAAGGCGGAAAGCCGGTGCATCCCGACCCGGGGATTAGCCGGGCGTCCGCCCCCGCCGTAGCGTCGCCTCGACCGCGTCGCAGGCCGCGGCGATGCCGTCCTCCGCCTGCACAACGCGTCCGACCTCGTCGGCTCGGGCGGCGTAGGAGGGGGTGTCGAGCAGCGCGCGAAGTTCCCCCGCGATGGCGTCCGCCGAGTAGTGATTACGGCGGACGGTGCGGCCGACGCCGAGACGCACCATGCGGTCGGCGTTATCCGGCTGGTCGTGGGCGAAGGGGACCACGACCTGCGGACGGCCCGCGCGCATCGCCTGGCCGGTGGTGCCGACGCCGCCCTGGTGCACAATGGCCGCGGCGCGGGGGAACAGCGCGGAGTAGGGCGCGTAGTCGAACACGGCAACCCCTTCCGGAAGGTCCTCCGGTTGGTTTTCCGGGAACGCCCCGGCGAGCAGGACCGCGCGCCTTCCCAGCCGCCGCGCGGCCTCGGCGCTCTCGTGGTAGAAGCGGCCCGCCGTCATGACGGCGGACGTTCCCAGCGTGAAGACGACCGGCGGTTCCCCGGCGTCCAGGAAGGCGCAAAGCTCGGCGGAAAGGCCCGCCTCCGCCTCGTCCAGCCGGTCGTAGAAGGGGAACCCGGTCTGGACCGTGCCCGGGGGCCAGTCCGGCTGCGGCGCGCCGAGGAGCGGCGAAAAAAGGGCGAGGGTGCCGTAGGGCGACCACTGGCCGTCGAAGAGCGGGTGCCCCCCCGGTGGCAGGCCGATCTCCGCCCGGAACGCGTCCACCGGCGCGACCCAGGGGCGTATCTTCCACTTCCCTGCCGCCATCAGGGCTTTCAGGACGGGGCGAGGAATGCTGTGCCGGTGCCGGATGACGTCGGGGGCGTCCGGCGGGACCGGCGGGTCGTACGCGGACAGGAAGAGGATGGGCTG
>DATLHN010000796.1:0-11064 GCA_035539875.1 Armatimonadaceae bacterium | reverse complement strand
ACTACTACTGCCGCGCATCGTGCGTCCAGGACGTGGCGTCGCTGCTGCTGGAGTCGCTCGTGGGCGGGCGCGCGTCGGTCGGCTCGACACAAGAGAGCGACGGCGACGCGTCGCGCGACAACGTGCGCCGCGCCTGGCGGGCCTACTTCGCCTACACGTCGTCCAGGAAAGCGGCTCCGCCTGAGCCGTAAGGGAGTTTCGGCGTTACCGTCCGCCCTTCACGGCGACGAGGAGGCCGTCGAGGCCGCGGCTGCGCAGGACGGGGAAGACGACTGAAGTCAAGTCGGGGTGATCGGCCACGGCGGCGTTGAACCGGGCGATGGCGGAGTCCGCGGCCGGGTCCATGAGGTCCGGGCGCAGGACGTTGTCGGCGATGAGCAGGCCGCCGCCCCGCAGGAGCGGCAGGGACGCGGTCAGGTACTCCGGGTAGCCGTCCTTGTCGGCGTCGATGAAGACCAGGTCGAACGGCTCCTCGCCCGCCGCCGCGATCGCGGCCAGCGACCCCAGACCGGGGCCGACCCGCACCTCGACCGTCTCCGCCAGGCCGGCGCGCGCGATATTCGCCCGTGCTACCTCGGCGTGGTGCGGGTCGATCTCCAGCGTCACCATCTTCCCGCCGGGCGGCAGGGCGCGCGCCAGCCAGATCGCGCTGTAGCCGCCGAGCGTCCCGATCTCGAGGATGCGCCTCGCGCCGTGGATCAGCGCGAGCACGTGGATCAGTTTCCCCTGGCTCGCCGAGACGGCGATCTGCGGCAGCCCCTCGCGCAGCATCGCCTCGCGGGCCGCGCGCAGGGCGTCGTCCTCCGCGCCGAACCGCCCGCCGATGTAGGCGTCGTAGTCCACCGTCGCCTTGTCCAGATCGCTCATGCCGGTTTATGCCTCCCCGCCGTTGTGGTCGCGGGTTCAGGATACCCGAGAAGCGTCCGGGGCACGCGGGCGCGAAAAAAAGTGACGCGCGGGCGTAACCGTCGGTTACGCCCGCGCGTTTTAGAGACAGACGACTACCTTTTCGCGCGGAAGGAGGCGATGGGCGCGTGACGCGTATGGACGAAACGGGACGGTATTACGGCAGCGGCGGCGGCTTCTGGCTGCTGGGCGTCCTGGCCGGATTCGGCCTCTATTTAGCCCTGCCCAACCTGATCGCGTTCGGGGTCGCCCTCGGGCGCGGCGTGCTTCTGCTGGTCGCCCTCGCGGTGGTCTTGCTGTTGCCCTTCTTCGGGGTGTGGGCGACGCGGCGCGTGGTGAAGGCGCGCGAAAGACGGCGGCGCAGCCGGAACGCGGTCCCTTGCTATGCAGACGGCGCGTACATCGTCTGACAATACAGGGTAGACCGCCGCCGAACAAGACTCGAAACGATTCTCGGCGGGGACTGAAAGAGAGGTCGCCATGACTTTCCGCCGTCCCGCCCCGCGCGCCCGCGCCCTCGCGGCCCTGCTCGCCGGCCTGGCCACGCTGCTGCTCTCGGCCTCCTCGACCGGCTGCGCCGAGATCGGCCTCGACGAAGACCCCGCGGACTCGGCCGTCGGGGCTGCGAAGGCCGCGCAGAAGATGCAGAACAAGCGCTATGAGCGGGCGAAGGAGGCCACGTCCCTCCTCGACGCGAAGTAGACGCAACCTTAAGAGACGGCGGCCCCGGAACCGATCATCGGTTCCGGGGCCGCCCTGTTTCGGCGTGTGAAGTGTGTCTCCCCTTGCGTCTCCCCGCCCCTAATTCAGCTGCGCGCTGTCCCAGGCGAACATCGAGCGGCGGATGCGGCGGCGGCCCCGGGCGATGCGCGAGCGCACCGTGCCCAGCGGAAGATCCAGCCGGTCCGCGATGTCCTGGTAGGCCAGTCCCTCGATGTCGGCAAGGATAACCGGCACCCGGTACGCCGTCGGCAGGTCGGCCAGCGCGGAGAGCGCGGCGCGGTGCTCCAGGCGGCGCTCCACGACGTCCTCCGGGACGGCCGGGCGCTGATCGGCGATAGGCTGCACGATCTCGTCGCTCAGTTTGTCCAGCGACACGGAGCGCGGCGCGCGCGCCCGGCGCTGGTAGCGGTTGATAAACAGGTTCCGCAGGATGGTGTGCAGCCACCCCTTGACCGTGTCCTCGCGCGAGATGTCGCCGATGTGGGTGTACGCACGGACCAGGGTCTCCTGGACCAGGTCCTCCGCCTCGGCCATGTCGCCGCCGGTCAGGCGGCGGGCCTGGGCGGTCAGCGCGGCGCGGTTCGGCAGGATCAGCGATTCGAAAGTCCTCTCCAGGTCGCGGCCGGAAGCGGTCATCCGGGTCATCTCGCCTCTAAATTGCTGTGCCATCTCCATCGTGTGTTACTCCTCGCCCTCACCGTCTTCGGTACTTTCCGATCAGCCTCTACTCTCCACTCCGACTGAGAACAGGATATCGGCAACGCGCACACCCGTCGTGTACCTATGGATACAAACCGTACCTGTCCGCGGATACATTGACGGATACATTGTGAATCAATTCACAATCGCCCCGTCGTCGTATATAATGGACAATGGTGCGGGGCGGTCGCGCGCGAGGCCGCCGGAGAGGAGCAGGTGACGGGATGTCTGACCGTGCAACAGCGGCATCAGCAGCAGCGCAGGCAGACCGCGAGGGCGAGGCTGCCGCCGCCTCGCCTGCGGCGCGCCGCGAGCCCATACTGGCTACCAAACTGTCCCTCCCGGCCCTGCGGGGGGCGCTAGTCGCGCGCCCCCGGCTTACCGCGCGCATCGGCGAGGCCCTGGGGGTGGTCGCGGGGGCGTTGCCGGGCCCCATGACCACGAAACTCGGCTCTCCGGCTCCCCGTCGTCTCACCCTGATCGTCGCCCCCGCCGGGTTCGGCAAGAGTACGCTCATCAGCGAGTGGTGCGTCGTGCGCGCGCGCGAGGAGCGGCCCGCACCCGTGGCCTACCTCTCGCTGGACCCGGGCGACAACGACCCGACGCGCTTCCTCACCTACGTCATCGCCGCGCTGCAGACCGTCGTCCCCCACGTCGGCGAGGGCGCGCTGACCCTGCTGCGCTCCCCGCAGCCCGCGCCGCGGGAGGCCGTACTGACGGTGCTCCTGAACGACCTGGCGGCGCTCCCCGTGGCCGAGCCGATCGCCGTGGTGCTGGATGACTACCACCTCATAACCGAAGGGGCCGTCCACGAATCGGTGGCGTTCCTCCTCGACCACCTGCCGCCGACCGCCCACTTCGTCATCGTCTCCCGGGCGGACCCGCCCCTGCCGCTCGCACGGCTGCGCGGGCGCGGCCAGATGACCGAGCTGCGGGGGGCGGACCTGCGCTGCTCGGGCGAGGAGGCGGGTGCGTTCCTCAACGAGGTTATGGAGCTCGGACTTCCCGCCGAGAGCGTCGCCGCGCTGGAGGCGCGTACCGAGGGCTGGATGGCGGGCCTCCAGCTCGCGGCCCTGTCGCTCCAGAACCGGACGGACCGGGAGGAGTTCATCACCGCGTTCACCGGCAGCCACCGCTACATCGTCGACTACCTCGGCGAGGAGGTGCTGCTCCAGCAGCCCGCCGAGGTGCAGGAGTTCCTGCTCCGGACCAGCCTCCTGGAGCGGCTCACCCCGGCCCTCTGCGACGCCGTCACCGGGCGCACCGACAGCGGAGCCATCCTGGAGCGGCTGGAGCGGTCGAACCTGTTCCTGATCCCCCTGGACGACGAACGGCGCTGGTGGCGCTACCACCACCTCTTCTCGGACATGCTCCGCGCGCTCCGGATGCGCCGCGAGACCGAGGAGGAGCACATCGACCTGCACCGGCGCGCGGCCCAGTGGTTCGCCGAGCAGGGGTTCTGGGCCGAGGCCGTCGAGCAGTCCCTGTCCGGTCGGCAGTTCGAGCAGGCGGCCCACTGTATCGCGGAGACCGCGGGCGAGGCGGTCTGGCGGCGGGGAGAGTCGAGCACCCTGAACCGCTGGCTTGACCGGCTGCCCGAGGAGGTTGTACACGGCCATCCGCGCCTGTGTCTGCTGCGGCTTCGCCCGCTCCTGATCGCGGTGCGGATCGACGAGATCGAGCGCCTCCTCAACCACGCCGAGCGCTGCCTGCGCCAGCAGGCCGCCGCCGAGGGCACGGTCGTCCCCCCGGACGGCGAAGACCAGATGTGGGGGGAGGTGCTGGCCGTGCGCGCGTTCGTGGCCCGGTTCCGGGACGACCTGGACGGCGCGCTCGCGCTCTGCGCCGAGGCGATGCGACGCCTGCCGCACACGGGAGTGAACCTCTGGCGCGGCGTAGTGGCGATCCTGCGATCGAACATCCAGGCGAGCCGGGGCGACATCGTGGGGGCGCTGGAAGGTTTCCGCGAGGCGGCGGCGGTCGGCGAGCTGGTCGGGGATGTCCAGACGACCTGCATCAGCCTCTACTCCTGCGCGCTCCTCAGCGAGGAGCTGGGCCGCCTGCGGCAGGCCGAGGCGCTATACCAGCGCATCAACGGCTTCCTGCGCGAGCAGACCGGCGCGGCGGCGGACGACGACCGCCGCCTGCTGCCGCCCATCGCCTCGTACGCCCAGGTGGGTCTCGCCTCGCTCGCGCTGGAGCGCAACCAGCCCGCGCTCGCCCGCCAGTTCGTCGAGCAGTCCCGGCCCGCCGCCCGATTGATCGAGAGCGTTCAGGTGATCTACCGCGGCATCGACCTCCTGCTGGAACTGTACCTGCTGGAGGGCAACGAGGGGGCGGCTCGCGAGATGATGCGCGAGTGGGAGCTTCTGGTGCAGAGTCGCCCGCTGACGCCGCTGCTGCAGGCGACCGAGACGCTCTGGGCCCGGCTCGCCCTTGGCTGCGGCGACCTCCACGCCGTGGAGGAGTGGGCGGAGCAGCAGGAGGAGCGGTTCCGGGAGAGCCTGGAGGGGGAGTTCGTCCCGGGCGGGGAAGCCGCCGAGGTCTTTCTCCAGACCGAGACGGACCTGCTCGTGCTCGCCCGACTGCGCCGCCTTCAGAACCGCCCGCTCGAGGCGCTGGAGATTCTGCGGGTCGTCCGCGCCCGCGGCGCGGCCATGGCGCGGGACGCGCTCGTCGTGCGCTGCCTCGCGATGGAGTCCGCGGTGCTGGCCTCGCTGGACCGCGGGAGCGAGGCCAGCGACACCCTCGCCGAAGTGCTGCGCACGGCCGAGCCCGAGGGGTACGTTCGCTCCATCGTGGAAGCGGGGCTCGAACTCGTCCCGCTGCTGGACCGGTTCGCCGCCGCGCCTCCGACGGGCGTGTCCGCCGCGTACGCGTCCGCCCTGCGAGACGCCCTGGTCCCCCCCGGGGACGGCACCGTCGGCGCGGCCCGGCGGCCCGCGAACTCGCAGGTCGTCTTCTCCGCGGGCGCGCTCGCGGACCCGCCGCCTCAGACCGCCGCCCCGCGTCCTCCCGCCCCGGGGGAGGTCGCGGGCGGCGTTGGCGGCGGCATCGCGCTGCACCCGTCGGAGACGCTGAGCGAGCGGGAGGTGGAGGTACTGCGCTTGGTGGCCGACGGACTATCCAACCCCGAAATCGCGGAGCGGCTGTTCCTCTCCGTCGGGACGGTCAAGCGGCACGTACACAACATCTTCGGGAAGCTGGAGGCGGCAAACCGGGTGGAAGCGATCGCCCGCGCGCGCGCCCAGGGGGTCCTCTGAGGATGCCCGCGGAGACGACGGCGACGACAGCAGCAACGGAAGCGTGGCGCGCCCGCCCGGTGGTAGGGGTCGGGCTGATCAACAAGGACTTCGTCGCCGTGGCCGAGCACGTAACGCGCGACGAGAAATCGTCGGCGCTGGCCTACTTCGAGCAGGCCGGCGGGCCGGTCCCGGTCGCGCTGACGGCAATGGCCCGCCTCGGGTTGGAGCAGGCACCGGTCGCCATCGGCGTGGTCGGCGACGACGCGGCGGGCGACGACGTCTGCCGAATGCTCTCGGCGGACGGCGTCGACGCGTCGCGGGTCGTCCATGCCGGGACGACCGAGACGAGCAAGTCACTCGTGCTGCTGGACGCCCGCGACGGCACGCGCACGCTCGCTAACTACGCCGGAAGCCTGCCGCCCCTCGAACTGACGCCCGCGCACGAGGCGGCGATACGCGCGGCGGGCCTGGTCCACCTGGACGGGCGCGACCTGCCCGCCTGCCTCGCGGCGGCCCGGCTCGCGAAGGCGTCCGGCGCGTGGGTCTCCATAGACCTCGGGACGATGCGCCCCGGGCGCGAGGAGCTGCTGTCGCTCTGCGACATCATCCTCGCCTCGCGCAAGGGCGGCGCGGGCGCGTTCCCCGACGCCCACGACGACCCCGCGGAGCAGGCGCGCCGATTCCTGGCGCTGGGCGCGCGGGTCGCGGGCGTGACCCTCGCGCACGAGGGCGTGGTGGTGGCCGCGTGGGAGGCGCGCGGCGGCACGCCCGTCCGCCTGCCCGCGTTCCACGTCGAGCGGGTGGCCGACACCTGCGGCGCGGGGGACACGTTCCACGGCGGGTTCCTATGGGCCTACCGGGCGGGCATGGAGCCCGCGCGGGCCGCCGATTTCGCGCAGGCTACCGTCGCCCTGCGCATCGCGAAACACGGCAACCGCGCGGGTCTGCCGACCCGCGCCGCGGTCGAGGCGCTCCTCGCCGACCCGCCCCGCCGCAACGAATAAGGGGGGCGCGCGGGCGGCCCTACGACATCCTCGCCGCGATCTTGCTCCCCTCGCGCGCCGCGCGGTAGGACTCGATGTCCCGCACCTGCCCCTCGTCTCCCAGTTTCAGGAACAGGTCTATGCTCTCGTCCAGCAGCGGCGCGGCCTCGCCGAACCTGTCCTGATCGAGCAGCGCGAAGCCGAGCCCCTTGAGCGCGTCGGCGTAATTCCAGGTCTCTCCGCGCGCGCGAAATACCCCGACGGCCTCCCGGCACAGCCGTTCGGCCTCGCCCGGGTCGCCGCCGTGCACCCGCGCGATGGTCGCCAGGGCGAGTTTGACCTTGGCGATGCCGCCGACCGCCCGCGGGTCCCCCTTCTCGATCGACTCCAGAAGAAGCTCGCGCGCCGTCCCGAAGTCCTCGCGCAGGGTGTAATAACTGGCCGTCTCGGCAAGGGCGATGCCGAGGCCGTCCCGGTCCCCGAGGCTGTACCGAATCTCGCCGACCTCGCGCATGTAGGCGACCGCCTGTTCGAAGCGCCCCTCCTCGTAGGCCAGCATCGACTGCTCCCGCCGTATGGTGGCGAGCCGCTCCCGGTTGCCCAGCGCGAGGTGCATGGCGTACGCCTCTTCGAGCGCCTTCCCCGCCGCCTCGGCGGGCAGCAAGCGCGCCGCCGTCAGGAGTATGTCCGCCAGGGCCGGACCACTGGCCACGGCGCGCCGCTCGTACGCGCGCAGCGCCCAGCGGGCCGATCCTCCTGCCCGCTGACCGCCCCGCACCCACCAGTACGGCCCGATGTGCCGCAGCATCTGGAGCGAAAGCGCGATCTCGTTCGGACCGCCCTCCCCCGTTCCGTAGTCCAGCGCGGCGCGTATGTTCTCGTCCTCGCGCTCGATCCGCTCGAACCAGAGGCGGCTCTCCCCCGCGCGGAGCGCGGTCTGCGCCTGCCCCACGAAATCGGCGTAGTGGCGCAGGTGCCTCCCGCGCAGGAGGCTCGACTCCTGGGGCGTCATCTTCTCGGCGGCGAACTCCCGGACGCTTTCGAGGAAGCGGTACCGCACCGAGGGCATCCCCTCGTCGTCCTCTTCCCCTTCTTCGATGGCGATGAGCGAGCGGTCGTGCAGGTGCGCCAGCCGCTCCAGCGCGTCCGGGGCGTCCAGAACCTCCTCGGCGGCCTCCAGCGTCCAGCCGCCGCGGAAGACGCTCAGCCCGGCGAAAAACTTCCGGAGGCTGGCGGGCAGGTCGAACCCCCACTCCAGCGCGGCGCGCAGGGAGCGGTGCCGGGAGGCGTCGTCCTTGCGTCGGCTGGAAGTGAGCAGGTCGAACCGCCCGTCCATCTTCTCGCGCATCTGCGTCGGGGTCATCAGGTGCGACCAGGCGGCGCACAGCTCGATCGCCAGCGGTATGCCGTCGATACGCTCGCAGATCTCGCGCACGGCGTCGCGGCTCCGGTCGTTCAGCGCGAGGTCGGGGCGCACGGCCCGCGCCCGGTCCACGAACAGGCCGACGTCCGCCTCCTCGTCCAGCCCCTGGAGCGGCATGTCCCGCTCGCCGTCCACCAGCAGGCGCTGCCGCGACGTGGCGAGTATCCGGAGCACCGGGGCTTCGGAGAGCAGCGCCTGGATCACGTCCCCCCCGCCCGCGTCGACGAGCTGCTCGACGTTGTCGAGCACGAGCAGGGTCCGCCCCTCCAGGCTGCGGACCATCTCCAGCAGGTCGTCTACCGGGTCGGTCGCGGACGCCCGCGCGGGCACGTTCTCGCGCCGCAGGGCGCTTCCGAGCGTGGCGACTATCTGCTCGGACATCCGCTCGACGTCGAGCGCGGCGGAGAGCGAGACGAAGCAGGTGATATCGAAGCGCTTCTTCGCCGCCGACTCACGCGCCGCCTCCAGGGCGAGGCGCGTCTTCCCGATCCCGCCGATCCCCGTGATCGTCAGGAGGCGGGCGTCCGTCTCGGCCGTCCACTCCGCGATGCGCTGCCGCTCCTCATCGCGCCCCCAGAAGCGGTTGGCCGGAAAGGGCAGCGCGACTACGGGGCCGCGGGGCGGCGCGGGCGCGGCGAGCACCACCGGCGCGGGCAGGGTCGGCGCGTTCGCGGGCAGCGGGACGGGCGTGGAGGTAGGACGGGTAGGCGTGGCCGGATCGCGCGCCGCGCTGCCCGCGACCGCGCCGTCCGGGGCGGCGTTCTCGGCGAGCCCGGGGAGCCGCTCCTTCAGCTCCTCCCAGACCGCCTCCAGGCGCTCGCGCTCGGTCAGCGCCCAGTCCTCGTAGACGCCGGGGAGGAGCGGCCCGGCGTACAGCCCGGCGGCGCGGCGCAACAGGACGTCCCGCTGCGCGCGGGTCAGCCCCGCGTCCGAGGCGCGCTCCAGAAGCTTCTCGAAGCGGGTGACGTCGGCGGTGACCACCTCCGGGTCGAGCTGCACCGCCTCGCGGTTCGTCTTGAGGAATATCTCGGGCGTGGGCATCCCCGCGTCCCCGCCGCCGCTCGGGGCGTCGGTGGGGAGGTGGCGGCGCAGCGCCGCCAGCGCGGACCGCAGGCTGGCCCGCGCCGCCTCGGGGTCGCTGTCGGGCCAGAAAAGCTCCACCAGCTCCTCGCGGGTGTGCGCCCGCCGGGGGTACAGTGCCAGGTACGCCAGAAGCAGCCCGTGCTTCTGCGTCCGGAACCGTCGAACAGGCTCGTATCCTTCCCGCTCCGCCACCAATCCGCCCAGAAGGCGAACGTACCACATACTTTCGTCCTAACCCTCCACTCCAACTTCAGTTTGCGCGCCGCCGCGCCACTTTCCTCCGTCGATACTGGTACGCAAATACGGCGACATTCGTCGTGACAATCCGCCGGAAATGATTCGCCAGCGAGGACGATATAATCGCGCTGTGAAAACGGACACGCTGACAACCCTCCGGGACGGCCTGCGCGGGACGGAGTTCGAGGGCCGCCTCTATCTCGTGGGCGGCTACGTCCGCGACAAGCTGCTCGGAAGGCGCGTCGGCGACGCGCCGCTGGAAGACATCGACCTGGTGCTCGAAGGCGACGCCATGGCCGTGGCGCGCCTCCTCTGGCGTCTGCGTATCGCCGACCACTCGCCGGTCGAATTCCCCAACTTCGGCACCGCGATGGTACACGTCGGCGGCGCGCAGGTGGAACTGGTCACCGCGCGGGCGGAGACCTACCGCCAGGGCTCCCGCAAGCCGGTGGTGACGCCGGGGACCCTGGAGACCGACGCCCTGCGCCGCGACTTCACCGTCAACACCTTCCTTGAGAACCTGCACACCGGCGAGGTGCGCGACCCGACCGGGCGCGGGCGCGCGGACCTCGCGGCGAAGATCCTGCGCACCCCGCTCGACCCGGACACGACGTTCACGGACGACCCGCTGCGAATGCTCCGCGCCTGCCGGTTCGCGGCCAAGCTCGGTTTCGCCATCGAGGAGCGGACCTATGCGGCGCTGGCGAAGAACGCCTTCCGACTGACTCCGGAGTACGGCATCTCCTTCGAGCGGATTCGCGACGAGCTGATAAAGACCCTGACCGCCCCGGGCGCGGCCCGCGGGCTGGAGCAGATGCGCGAGACGGGCCTGCTGGTGAAGTTCGCTCCGGAGCTTGCCGCCCTTTACGGCGTCACCCAGAACCGCTTCCACCTCTACGACGTCTGGAAGCACACCCTGGTCGCGCTCGACAACCTGCCGCCGGAAGCCGACGCGGGCGTCCGCCTCGCCGTCCTGCTACACGACGTCGGCAAGCCGCGAACGCGCAGCGAGGACCCGGCCACGGGCGACGTCCACTTCTACGAACACGAGAAGGTGGGCGCGGCGATTACGCGCGAGGTGATGAACCGCCTGCGCTTCTCCGCCGACGAGATCGACCGGGTGACGACGCTCGTCGCGCTGCACATGCGCTACGGTTCGTACGACCCGCGGTCGTGGACCGACGCCGCCGTGCGCCGCCTCATCCGGGCGGTCGGCCCGCACCGGCGCGACCTGTTCGCCATCGCCCGCGCCGACGTCGCCGCCTGCAACACCGCCGACTTCCCGACCGCCGACCTCGACGGCCTCTCCGCGCGCATGGAAGCGATCGAGGCGGAGGCGCACGTCACCGAGGCGACCTCCCCGCTCTCCGGCCAGGAGATCATGGCCCTCCTCGGCGTCAAGCCCGGCCCGATCATCGGCCGGGTCAAGGACGCCCTGACCGACCTGGTCGTCGCGGGCGAACTCGCCCCGGACGACAAGCCGGGCGCGGAGGCCATCGCCCGCCGGATCGCCGCCGGACACGAGTAACGCCGCTCTCCCCGGAGGGCGGCGTCAGGCGCCCGCGCGGCAACGGTTATCGGCGCTACGCCCGGCCGCCCGCCTCGTCCCTATAGGACGCGGGCGCCGACCGGACCGTGGTCCGGATCGTCGCGCGCACTTCGGTCTCGAATACGGTCGTCCCGCCGTCCCTGCCTTCCACGCCACAGGGAACGGTGGAGCTGAAGCGGATCACGCCGGTCGTGTTTGCGGGCGGCGGCGGGGGGG
>DATLHN010000795.1:0-1636 GCA_035539875.1 Armatimonadaceae bacterium | reverse complement strand
CGACTGGCTCGCGGTCGAGTTCCGCAGCGGCGGCAGGGGCTGGGACGTCAAGCGACTGCACCGCCTGCTCGTCACCAGCGCCACCTACCGGCAGAGCGCGAAGGCGTCGCCCGCCCTCCTGGCGAAGGACCCGGAGAACCGGCTGCTCGCGCGCGCCGCGCGCTTCCGGCTGCCGTCGCCTCTTTTGCGCGACGTCGCCCTCGCCTCCAGCGGCCTGCTCGACCCGCGCATGGGCGGCAAGCCCGTCTACCCCTACCAGCCGCTGACCATCTGGGACGGCCTTTCGATCACGAAGGAGCGCGACTTCACCTACCCGCAGTCGAAGGGGCGCGACCTGTTCCGCCGCAGCCTGTACACGTTCTGGCGGCGCACCGTCGCCCCCGCGAACATGTTTGACGCGTCGCCGCGGCAGACGTGCACGGTGCGACGCGGCGTGACGAGCACCCCACTGCACGCGCTGACCACGCTGAACGACCCAACGTGGGTCGAAGCCGGGCGCGCCCTCGCCGAGCGCGTCCTGAAGGCGAAACCGGCGGCGTCCGACGAGGCGCGGCTGGCGGAAGCGTTCCGCCGCGTCTGCGCCCGCCGCCCCGCGCCGGAGGAGACGACGGTCCTGCGCCGGACGCTGGCCCGCGCCCGCGCCGCCTACCGCGCCGACCCCGCGGGGGCGAAGGCGCTGCTGTCGGTCGGCGAAAGCCCGCGCGACCCGAACCTGGACCCGACCGAGCACGCGGCCTACGCGACGGTCTGCCACGCGATCTACAACCTGGACGAGGCGCTGACGCGGGAGTGAGGGGCCTGGGTGCCTCCGAAGGGATGCCAACACGCAGAGAAACGCACTATGACACCTGAGTTCGAGCGAGACCTGTACCTGACCCGCCGCCAGTGGTTCGGCCGGGCGGCCCACCGCCTCGGCGGCGGCATCGGCGTCGCCGCCCTCGCCGCGCTGCTCGCGGAGGACGGACTGGCGGCCCCGCCGCCCGGCGGAGCGAAGGGAGCGCCGCCGCTGCGGGGGCTGCCGCACCACGCGCCGACGGCGAAGCGGGCCGTCGTGCTGTGGCAGGGAGGCGCGCCGTCGCACGTAGACCTCTTCGACCACAAGCCCGGGCTGGAGCAGCGGCGCGGGGAGCAGATTCCGGACTCGGTGCGCAACGCCAGCGGGGGGCGGCTCTCGACCATGACGTCGGGGCAGAAGAACTATCCGGTCCTGCCCGCGCTCAAGCCGTTCCGGGCGTACGGGAAGAGCGGCACGTACCTGTCCGAGCTGATTCCGCACATCGGCTCCATCGCCGACGACATCTGCCTGGTCAAGTCGCTGCACACCGAGGCGGTGAACCACGCGCCGGGCGTCACCCTGTTCCTCACCGGCAGCCAGATACCGGGCCGCCCGAGCTTCGGCGCGTGGGCGAGCTACGGCTTCGGCAGCGACACGAGCGACCTGCCCGCGTTCTGCGTGCTGACGTCGATGGACCAGGCGCGCACCTGCGGGCAGCTCTTCTACGACTACTACTGGGGCAGCGGCTTCCTGCCGCCGAAGTACCAGGGGGTGCGATTCCGGGGCGACGGCGACCCGGTGCTGTACCTGGCCAACCCCGACGGCGTCTCGCCCGCGCTGCGGCGCGGGGTGCTGGACGAC
>DATLHN010000794.1:0-3618 GCA_035539875.1 Armatimonadaceae bacterium | reverse complement strand
CCGTGACCGGCATTTCGCTGCCGATCACGCTGGCGGAAGCCGGCCGGGACGATGAGGCCCTGGCGCTGGCGCGGTCTTCCGAGGAGCCGGTCCCGGAACTGGCGGGAATTGCCGCCGTCTTCGAACGGGCCGCACGAAAGGCCGAAGCCCGCGAACTGCTGCGCGAGGCGCGGGAGCGCGTCACGGCCCGGCCGCCGTTCTACCAGGCGATCATGTTGTGCACGCTGGCCTGCGCCTACGGCAAGGCCGGGGAGACGGAAGAGGCCCTCGCCTGCCTGCGCGCGGCGGAAGAGGCGGCGGGAAAGACCGAGGCGGGATCGGCCGACATGGCGCGCGCCGCGATCTTCTCCGCGATGGCGCGGCTCGGGCGGTTTCAGGAAGCGCGCGACGTTTTGGCGCGGCTCGCGCCGGCCGACGAGCAGGGGGCGCTGCTGGCGCTGGCCAGAGAGCAGGTAAAGGCGGCGCCGACCGAGGCCCGCGCGACGCTCCGGGAACTGCAAGGACGCCTGGCCGTACACGGCTACGGAGAGTACTTCGAGCGTGCAAGTATCGTGGGCGGCTTCGTCGCCATCGGGGACGTGGACGCGGCGAAGGAGATGATACGCGGGGAGCTGGAGCGGGAGGCCCGGGATTTCGGGGGACGCGCCTTCGGGGCGACGAAGAACCCGGCGGCGGCGCGAGAGCTCGGGGAATGGATGCTGGAGAGTGCGCGCAGCGATGCGGGGCTCGGTCTCCACAGGCGCGCCCGGTATTACGAGGCGGCGCTTCCTCTGCTGGCGGCGGACGCGCCCCTGTGGCGTGTGCGCCTCCTGCACGCCCGGCCTCCGGCGGAGCTGCGGAAGTATCTGGATCCCGAGCACGGCGGCTACGCGAGCATAGACGCCACGATCGTCCGCGAGTACCTGGAGCGGCACAACCGGGCCGCCGACGCCCGGCTCGCGGGGCACATCGAGTCGGGGTGGGGCGATCGCTTCTGAGGGCGGCCGCGCGCGGAGTTTGACAGGCGGGCGGCGGGCGGATATACTGCCGCCGACAGTCCGAATTTTATACGGCACGTCTGCTGGGGGGACCGTTACCGCGCGCGAGGGCGCTCGGGATGCGGCTGAGAGGGCTTGGAGCCGACCCCGGAACCTGATCCGGTTCGTACCGGCGTAGGGAAGCGGATGCTGTCCGGGGCGCGGCGCGCCTTTCGCTTCCGACAGACCGCCGCGACACGCGACACACCTTTCTTCCCTGCGGGAAAGAGGTGTTTTTTTATGTCCGATCGAAACCCCGCTTTCGCCGCAGGAGTGACCACCGCGCGCGCTGCTGCTGACGCCGCGCGGGGGCGATTCCGGGCGGCGCGCGCATTCACCCCCGGTAAAACCTCCGCTTTTACTTTGATCGAGCTTCTCGTCGTCATCGCCATTATCGCGCTGCTCGCCGCGATCCTGTTCCCCGTGTTCGCCAACGCGCGGGCGAAGGCGCGGGAGGTCACGTGCGTTTCGAACCTGCGGCAGGTCGGGATGGCGGTCCGCATGTACGTCCAGGACTACGACGAGACGTTCCCGATCTTCCACGCCTACAACTTCAAGGCGGCGGGGATGCCGGGGCCGGGCGAACCCGGGCACAAGGGCGTGGAGGACCAGGTGCTGCCGTACGCGAAGGCGACCGGCATCTTCCGGTGCCCGGACGACACGGGCAGCCCGGTGCAGGAGCGGGAGGTGCCGGGGAGCGAAAGCTACTGGCAGGCGTACGGCTCTTCGTACCGGTTCATGGCGGCGTGCTTCACGCGCGTCCACGGGGCCGACGGCTCGTACCAGAATAACGCCCCGCTCAACCCGGCGTCCTATTCCGCGGGCGTGGTGACGGACGCCGAGTTCGTGTACCCGGCGGAGACGCGCATCATGCGCGACGAGCAGTTCCCCTGGTTCTCTCGGGCGAAGGACCCGTCGCTCCAGTACGGCTATGACTACGACGCTCCGTGGGACTACTACCGGCAGTGGCACGGCAACGGCGGCGGGCTCGTCTTCGCGGACGGCCACGCGAAGTTCTACGCCAGCGAGGGGGCGTTCCAGAAGACCCGCGCCACCCCGGACGGCAAGAGCTTCCCGGAGTGCTGGTTCGGGTGTGAGTAAGGGACCTCTCTCTCGGCACTTGCGGTCACGGCGGAGCCGCGACTTCGCGCCTGCCCCTCCCCGCGGAAGGGAGGGGGTGGGCAGGTGAAGGTGCTGCTGGTCTGTAACGGGCCGCTGGACGGGGCGGCGGTCGCTCGCCTGCGGGCAGAGGCGACCGCGGCGGATCTGGTGGTGGGCGTGGACGGGGGCGCGGTGCATCTGATCGCGCACGGCATCGTCCCAGACGTCGTGACGGGCGACTTCGACTCGCTGGATGCGGAGACGCTGGCCGGGCTGGAGGCGCGGGGCGTGCGGGTGGTGCCCACGCCGGACCAGGAGTTCAACGACCTGGACAAGGCCCTTGCCTACGCGCTGCGGGAGCGGGAAGCGGGATCGGTACGGGTGCACGGGGCGACCGGGGGGCGGCTCGACCACGTCTACTCCGCGCTCTCGACGCTGCTGAAGTACGCGGCGGCGGACGTGCGCCTCGTGGACGGGGTCGGGGAGACGTGGGCGCTGGCGGCGCGGCGCGAGGCGACCCTGCACGGGGACGACCTGCCGGGCCGTGTTCTGTCGCTGATGGCGCTCGGGCGCGTCACGGGGGTACACACGACCGGGGTGCGCTGGCCGCTGCACGGCGAAGAGCTTGCGCCGGGGCATCGGGACGGGACACTGAACGTGATCACGGAGCCGACGGTAACGATACGCGTAGAGGAGGGCAACCTGCTGGTCATGCTACACCACGGTGATGATGGTTCTCCCCCCTCTGCCTTTGGGACTCTCACCCCCCGTCGCTCGTTCCTCGCGCCACCCCCCTCTCTCGCAAGCGAGAGAGGGGGGGAGGGGGACACCGAATGAGTTTCGCTCCGCTGGATTACGCGATCGTGGGGCTGTACTTCGCGGCGCTGGTGGGGATCGGGGCGGCGACGGCGGTGCGGCGGCGGCGCGTCGGCGTAGCGGAGAACGAGGACTACATGGTCGCGGGGCGGACGCTGACGCTCCCGGCGTTCGTGGCGACGCTCGTGGCGACGTGGTACGGCGGCATCCTCGGGGTCGGCGAGATGGCGTACGGCGCGGGGCTCGGGACGTGGAGCGCGTTCGGTCTTCCCTACTATATATACGCGGTCGTGTACGCGCTGTTCTTCGCGAAGCGGGTGCGGGACGCGCGGACGCTGACGATCCCCGACAAACTGGAGGAGGCGCACGGCAGGCCGACGGCGCTGCTCGGGGCGGGGCTGGTGTTCCTGCTCGTGACGCCCGCCCCGTACGTCCTGATGCTCGGCACGCTGTTCCAGGGCTTGTTCGGGTGGGCCATGCTGCCCGCGCTGCTGATCGGGACGGCGGCGTCGGTCGTCTTCGTGGTCACGGGCGGGTTCAACACCGACGTCCGGACCAACATTTTGCAGTTCCTGCTGATGTTCCTGTCGTTCGGGATGATCGTCGCCTTTGCGATGGCGCAGCACGGGGGCTTCGGGTGGGTGCTGGCGCAGGTCCCGGCGACGCACCGGTCGCTGGAGGGGGG
>DATLHN010000793.1:0-10559 GCA_035539875.1 Armatimonadaceae bacterium | reverse complement strand
TCCTCGTACAGAACACCGAAGACGCGCCACTCGTAGGGCCGGCCGCGCTCCTCGGCGACGCTGCCGAGCGTGTAGCCCAGGTAGCCGAAGCGGACGTCGGTAAGGGTGGGCCAGCCGTTCAGGTCGAAGACGCCCCGGGTCGGGTACGCCAGGACGGCCGTGAGGTTGTCGCGGGTGCGCGGCCGGGTGTACTCGATTCCGTCGAAAGAGCGTCCGACGTGCGTCCACGCGAACGGTCCTATGAGTCGCTCCGCCACGCGCTGGCTCTTGACCCAGGCCAGCGACGGGTCGGGCGGGGTCCTTTCCCGGCCTTCGCCGAACTCGAACCGCCCGGCCCGCAGGGACGCCCCCCGCGCGCCGACATCGCGGACGCGCACCCAGCCCTGCTTCAGGAACAGACTGCCCTGGCGCGAGCCGTTGTTGCCGCGGTAGAGGGCGCCGAGGCCGAGCGCGCCCTGCGGCGGCGGCGCGAAGGCATCGTCCGGCAGGCCCAGCAGGAGCGGCGCGGCCAGTTCGAAGCCCGCGTCCGCCCGCGGGCGCGCCCCCAGGGGGCCGCTCGCGGAGAGTCGCAAGATCGTGCCGTTGAAGGTGTAGGCGTTGTCGAACCCGGGCGCTTCGAACCAGTCCCACACCTCCTGTCGCGCGCGGACGCTGCCGCCCGCGGTCCAGCCTCCCCCCAGCGGCACGCCCTGCGACCGGGCCGCCGGGGCGGACGCCAGCAGCGGGATAATCCCTAACAAGAGTCCGAAGGCAACGATCGGGCGATTTCTCATCACTCACTCCTCCGTACCGGCCGGGCCGGGCGCGCGCAGGAACGCGCGCACATCACGCCCGCCTGTTCGACGCGCGGCGGCGAGGCACCTGCGTGTGCGCGCGCGAGCCAATGCGCGAGCGAGCGCGCACGCAGGAACGCGCATTCCTACCGGCGAATCCAAGCGCATGATGCACGTTCTTTTCATCGGCGGGACCGGGCTTATCTCCACGGCGACCGCGCGGCAGCTGCTCGCCGCGGGCCACAGGGTGACGCTGTACAACCGCGGGCGCAGCGAGAACCGACTGCCCGAGGGGGTTGCTTACGAGGTGATACGCGGCGACCGCAAGGACTACGCGGCCTTCGAGGCGACCTTCGCCGACAAGACGTACGACGTGGTGGTGGACATGGTGGCGTTCCACCCCGACGACTCCGCCTCCGCGGTCCGCGCCTTCAACGGGCGCTGCGGCCAGTTCCTACACTGCTCCACGGTCTGCGTCTACAGCGGGCCGACCGAGCAGATCCCGACCACGGAATCGGAGCCGTACCACAGCATCGGGGGTTACGGGAAGAACAAGATCCTGTGCGAGCAGTTGCTGCGGGAGGCGCACGAGAAGCACGGCTTCCCGGTGACGATCCTGCGCCCGTCGCACTCCTACGGCGAGGGGGGCATGCTCACGCGGCCGTTCGGGCGGCGCGAGACCTTTATCGACCGCATCCGCAAGGGGAAGCCGGTGATCGTGCCCGGTGACGGGACCAGCCTCTGGACGTCGTGCCACGTGGACGACGTGGCGCGCGGCTTCATCTCGACCATGGGGGCCGGGGCTTGCGTCGGGCAGGCGTACCACATCACCGGCGAGGAGTGGGTGACCTGGAACCGCTACCACGAGATCATCGCCCAGGTGGCGGGCGGCTCGTACGAGCCGGTACACGTCCCCACCGGGACGCTTTCGCGCTGCCTGCCGAAGCTGAGCGGCGGCACGCGGGAGATATTCGCCTGGCCGAGCGTTTTCACGATGGACAAGCTAAAGCGCGACGCCCTCTACCCGGGACAGTCGATCCCCTTCGCGGAGGGCGTCGCGCGGAACATCGCGTGGATGGACGCGAACGACAAGCACGCCGACAGCGGCGCCCTCGACGCCGACGACGAGGACGCCTTTATCGCCGCCTGGCGCGCGGGCCAGGAATCCCTGCCCGTCGTCGCCGGCAGCTAAGACGCCGCGGCCGCCGCCGCGTAATGTGCGGCGCCGGCCGCGGCCGGCGCTCAGTCCTTCGCCGCGGGCGGATTCGTCGCCGGGGTCGCCGGGGTGGCGGCGGCGGCGCGGCGGGCGGTCCACTTCCCCGCGGCCGACTCACCCGTAAGGGCGTCGCCGCTGGCGCGCGCGGTCCACTTCATCTCACCCTGCCCGGGCGGCGGCGTGCCGAGGCCGAGATCGTTGCCCGCCGCGACCGCCAGTTCCATCCGGTCGCCGTTCATGCGGGACGAACCGGCCAGTGGCGCGGACTTTCCATCCACGGTAACGGTGCCGCTCAGGTCCTGGTACTTCTGGGTCAGCGCCAGCGTGAAGGGCTTCTCCCCGGCGGCGGTCTGGAGTGTGCCGGTCCAATTCCCCTCGACCCTCGCGGGGATGACCCACAGGTAGACGTTTCGCCCCTCCGGTGTGAGCGACCTGTCGGGCTTCCAGTCCCCCATGTTGAAGGCGTGCGAGACCACCCGCGCGCCCGGCTTCAGCTCGGCGAGCAGTTTCGGCCGCAGCCGGACGTTCAGCGAGTTCAGCAGGTACAGCGCCACCACGTCGGCGTCGCGGAAGTCCATCTCGAACAGGTCCTGCTGGAGGAACTTGACCTTGTCGGTCACCCCGGCCGTTTTCGCGTTGGCGTTGCTCTCCTCGATCCGCTTCGGGTCGATGTCTACCCCGATGCCGCGCGCGCCGAAGTCCTTCGCGGCGCTTATGACGATGCGCCCGTCGCCGCACCCGAGGTCGTAGACGACGTTGCCCGGCTTGACCTCGGCGACCTTCAGCATCTCCGCCACTACCCCCGGCGGCGTGGGCACGTAGATGACGTCCGGCGTTTTGGGCGGGGCGGCCTGACCGGCGGCGGCGGCGGCACTACTGGCGGCCATACCCCCGGAGCCGTGGAGCAGAGAGCCCGCCGCCGCGACGGCGATCATCGACCCGGCGAGAAACAGCGGCACACGATTCCTTCGTGAGGACGAAAACATGGACATGCCTTCCTTTCGGCCCGCGGGACGCGGCGTCTTTTATCCGGCGGGCGGCGTGACGACGATAGGGGCAGGGACGGCGGCGGCGGCGTCCAAGGTCGCGTCGGCGGCCCGTGCCCGCGCGGCCCGCGCCCACCAGAGCAGGGGAACGCCCAGCAGCAGGACGGCGACGCCCACCAGCGCCCCGACGCGCGTGTACGCGAGGCTTGCCTGCAGCATGTAAGCGCAGACCGCGCAGAAGAGCAGCGGCGTAAGGGGGTACAGCGGCACGCGGAACGGCCTCTCCCGGTCCGCGTCCTTGCGCCGCAGCACGAACAGCGAAACGCCGACCAGCAGGAAGAAGAGCCAGAAGACGGGCGCGGTGTAGTCCACCATGGTCGCAAAGCCGTCCCGGGTCAGGGTGCCGAAGAGGACGAGCAGCAGCGCGACGACGCCCTGCCCGATCAGCGCGGCGCGGGGCGTCCCCGCGCTCTCGCTCCACCGGGCCAGCCCGCCCAGGACCGACTGACGGTGGTCCGCGCCCAGCGCCTGCATCGAGCGCGCGCCGGTGATGACCGTGGCGTTGATCGTGGAAAGCGCGGCCACGGAGATGATCAGACTGACCAGGCGAGCGCCCGGCTCGCCCGCTGCGGCGCGCAGCAGGTCGGCGGCGACCGCCTCCGAGCGCGCCACGCCCCCCACCCCCAGCCCGCGCAGGTAGGCGAAGTTCGCCAGAAGGTAGATGGCGGTGACGGCGGCGATGCTCCAGACGAGCGCGCGCGCCATGTCGCGGCGCACGTCCCTCAGTTCGGCGGAGATGTACGCCGCCTCGTTCCACCCGCCGTAGGTCAGCAGCACGAAGACCATCGCCAGCCCCCACGCGGGCGAGACACCAACCGCGGCGGCAGCAGACTCCCCCGTCGGAGGAGCCGCTGCCGCTGCTGCCGGGGCGAAAAAAAGTCCGGCGACGGCGACCGCCGCCAGCCCCAGAACCGTCGCCGCGGTGAGGACCTTCTGCGCCGTCCTCCCCTGCCGGATTCCGGCCAGGTTGACCGCGGTAACCGCCACGATCACCAGGGCCGCGTAAACGGACGAGGAGACGGGCCCGAGGCGGAGGATCTCGGAGGCGTAATCGCCGATCAGGAACGCCTGGAGGGCGATGGAGCCGGTCTGGATGACCGCCATCCGGGCCCAGCCGAAGAGGAAGGCTATCCCCTCGCCGAAGGCGCGGCGCAGGTAGTGGTAGTCGCCGCCCGTGTGGGGGTAGGCGGTCGCCAGCTCCGCGTAGCAGAGCGCGCCGATCAGCGAGACCACCCCGCCCAGCAGCCAGAGCAGCAGCGCCTCGTCGCCGGTGCGGACGTTCCCGGCCACCAGCGAGGGCAGCTTGAAGATCCCCGCCCCCACGACCACGCCCACCGTCAGCGCCACGGCGTCCAGCACCGTCAATGCCGCCGCCGCCGCCGTCGGCGCGACCGCTCCCGGTCGCGGCGCGGCGGCGGGCAATGGATCACCCGCCATTAGCCCGGCCTTTCCCGGCCCGTCCGCTCGCCAGCGCGCGCGCGGGCCGTCCAGACTGTCCGACAGACCATCCGATGCGCGATACGGCGCAAGGATACCCGGGCATAATTGCGGGCAAACGGAGCGGGCGTAGGGATCGCAGATTTTTCGTCGGAGCCGGGTTTCCTTCGGTATCATAGGAGCATCATCGCCGCGGCCCCGCAGCGCGGGGCCGCGGAAGCAGAAAAGGAAACGACTTCGTGGAGAAGTACAGGCAGTTGGTGGAGCGGCTGGCGGAGATCGGGCATCTGCACTCGGCGGCGGCGGTCCTGGGCTGGGACCAGCAGTGCTACATGCCGCCGGGCGGCGCGCCCGAGCGCGGCGAGCAGCTTTCCGTGCTCGGGAAGCTCTCCCACGAGATGTTCGTATCCGACGAGACGCGGCGGCTCCTCGAAGGCGCGGAGGCCGAGACCGCTTCCCTCGGCCGCGAATCGGACGAGGCGCTGACGCTGCGGGTAGTGCGCCGCGACTTCGACAAGTCGGTGAAGATTCCCTCGGCGCTCGTGGCCGAGATGGCGAAGGCCGAGGTGGAGGGGCACGAGGTCTGGGTGAAGGCGCGCAAGGCCAGCGACTTCGCGATGTTCTCGCCCACCCTCTCGAAGCTGCTCGACCTTTCGCGGCAGGTCGCGGAGCACCTGGGCTACGAGGACCGCCCGTACGACGCGCTCCTGGACCGCTTCGAGCCGGGGATGAAGACGGCGGACGTGGAGCGGGTCTTCGACGACCTGCGCCCCGGCCTGGTGGAGCTGGTGCGCTACATCCAGTCCCGGCCGCAGATCGACGACTCGGTCCTGAAGCGCGACTTCCCGGAGGACGCCCAGAAGGCGTTCGGCGAGTCCATCATCAAAAAGATGGGCTTCGATTTCACGCGGGGCCGCCAAGACCGCGCCGTCCACCCGTTCTGCACCTCGTTCGGCAAGGACGACGTGCGCATCACGACCCGCTTCGACCGCAACTGGCTCCCCTGCGCGCTGATGGGCACGATCCACGAAACGGGCCACGCGCTCTACGAGCAGGGCTTCGACCCGAAGGACGACAACACGCCGCTCTCCGGCGCGGCGGGCCTGGGCACGCACGAGTCGCAGTCGCGCCTCTGGGAGAACATCGTCGGGCGCTCGCGCGGCTTCTGGAACGTCTACTACCCGGACCTGCAGCGCCACTTCCCGGGCGTGCTGGACGACGTGAGCGTGGAGACGTTCTACCGGGCCATCAACAAGGTCGACCCGTCCCTCATCCGCGTCGAGGCGGACGAGGTGACCTACAACCTGCACATCATGCTCCGCTTCGAGCTGGAGAAGTCCCTTATCGACGGCTCGCTGTCGGTGAAGGACGTCCCCGAGGCGTGGAACGCCCGGATGCGGGAGTACCTGGGCGTCGCGCCCCCGAACGACGCCGAGGGCTGCCTCCAGGACGTCCACTGGAGCGGGGGGATGTTCGGCTACTTCCCGACCTACGCCCTCGGCACCCTGCTCTCGGCGCAGCTCTACGAGAAGGCGACCGAGGACAACCCCGCCATCGCCTCCGACCTGGCGAAGGGCGAGTTCGGCAGCCTGCTCGCCTGGCTGCGCGAGAACGTCCACAAGCCGGGTCGGCGCTACCTGCCCGCGGAACTGGTGGAGCGTGCCTGCGGCGAACCGCCGCAGTCCCGCTCGTACCTGAACTACCTCAACGGCAAGTTCCGCGAACTGTACGGGTGACAAACTCCGCCACCCTCCGGTGAGCCTCCCCCGCGCGCGGGGGAGGCTGTCACACTGAAGGAATCGGGAACGTGGGTATCTGATAGACTGGAAAGTCCGCACGTTCGTGCGGACGAGCGAGCGAGCGAAGGAGACGTGGCGACGATGGCCGGTGAAAGCGGACCGAAGCGATTCCCCCGACGACGCGCGGGAGCGACTGCGGCGGCGGGCGCACTGGCGCTGCTCGCGCTGTCCCCTTTCACCGGCGGATGCGGCGGCGCGGGCACCGGCGCCTCCCTGAACTCGCCCTCGCTCACGCCGCGCCAGCAGAACGGCGGCGCGGGAAGCGACGGCGGCCGGAGCGCCGCCAACATCCCGACGCAGCGGCTGAACCTGTTCCTCACCGCCGCCTTCCCCTCAAGCGCGGCAACCGACAAGAACGCCCCCGCCGCCGCCGCGCCCCTGGAGGACGCGCACCTGTGGGTCACGATCCACAAGGTCGAGCTGCTGGAAAACGACGAGCAGCGCCCCGCCGAGGTCGTGTTCGAGGACGAAGTGGGCCGCACCACGGACCTCGCCGCCCTGCGCGACGGCACGCGCCCTAGGGTCGAGCTTATCGCGCGCTCCCCGGTCGGCATGGCCCGCAAGACCACGCGCGTCCGCCTCACCTTCGGCAAAGCGTTCCAGCGGTTCGCCCCGGGCGCGGAGGTGAGCAAGACCGCCCTGTTCGCCGAAAGTGTGGCGCGGGACGCGGAGGGGCGTCCCATCCTCACCGCCACGCTGTCGAAACCGCGCGACCTGGCGACCGGCAAGGAGAGCCTGGTACTGGCGCTCGGCCTTGCCGAAAGCGCCGCCAAGGACGGCACGGTAGTTCCCGTCATCAAGGAGGTCCAGGACGACGCGCTGCGCCTGGACAACCGCGACCGCCAGGTGCCGGTCGAGTTCGCCGGGAGCGTCGGCGACGTCACCGGCGAAGCCCCCTCGCAGTCGTTCGTGCTGATGACCGGCCCGGGCCGCCCCCTCTCCGTACGCCTCAGCCCGACCACGGTCCTCACGAACGCCGACGACAGGCCCAACCCCGCGCTCGCGGGGGCGAAGCGCGCCGTGGCGCTCGGGCGACTCGACAACGACAGCGGCGCGCTGCTCGCGGAGTCGGTGACCCTGTACGCGGACGAGAAGTCGGCGTCGGCGGACGCGTCCCGCCTGCGCGGGGCCGTCTCCGACGTCGCGGCCGACGGCTCCTCGTTCGTCCTCAGACCGGCGCAGGTCGCGGGCGTGCAGCCGACGCAGACCGCGGTAACGGTGTCGGTCGGCGCGGACGCGGTCCTGCGCTCGCGCGGCGGCCTCCCGCTGGAGAGGGACGCCCTGAAGCGCTCCCTATCGGTTCGCGGCGCGCTCGCCGAGGTCGAAGGGCTCTACGAGCCCTCCACCGCGACCCTGACGGCGCGGCGCGTGCGGGTGACCGAGGCCGGGGCGGCGACCTCGCGCGAGGCGCTGCTCCAGGGGGCGTCCGTCACCGTGGACGCCGACGGCACGGGACTGACGCTCAAGCAGTTCGTCGAGTGGGACGGCGTCAACGCCCCCGCCGCGGCAAAGGCCGTCCCGGTCGGCGTCACCGGCGCGACCGCCTACGTAGACCAAGACGGCAAAAAGATCGACTCCGCCGCCTTCTTCGCCGCGCTGAAAGGCGGCGGGGAGAACGCAGTGCGCGCCCTCGGCCTGCTATCCGGGGACGGCAAGATGACGGCGACCCGCCTGGAACTGCGCCCCGCCCCGCCGAAGCCCGCGGTCGCCGCGGCGGCGAAGAAGCCCGCCGCGGAGGACAAGGCGGGAGCGGCGGCTGCCGCCGCCGCGGTGAAGGCCGACCCCGCCCCGAAGACGCCGGAGAAGAAGTAGCGTCCACAAACGCCGAGCGGCCCGCGCCTCCTTCGGGGAAGCGCGGGCCGCTCGGCGTTTGGAAAGCCCTCAGGTAGCCGGGGAGATGATGACGTACCGGTCGGGGTCCTCGCCCTCGGAGTAGGTGCGGACGCCCGAAATCTCCGTCAGCGCCTGGTGGACGATGCGGCGCTCCAGCGGCGAGAGCGGGTCGAGAACCGCCTCCTGGCCGGTGGCGAGCACCTGCGCGGCCAGTTCCTGCGCGAGGCTGCGGAGAGTCTCCTCCCGGCGCGCCCGGTAGTCGTCCGCGTCGAAGACGATGCGCAGCCGCGCCCCGCCCCGCTTGTTTATCGCCATCGAGGCCAGGTACGCCAGGGCGTCCAGGATCTGGCCGTTGCGTCCCACCATCAGGCGCGACTCCGGCCCGTCGAAGGCGATGGTCACCCCCTCAGGCTCGTCCTGCGCCAGGCGCACCGTCATGTCCAGCCCCGAGGTCTCCGCCACGCCCCGGGCGAACTCCACAGCGCGATCCTTCAATGCCTGCATCCCCGCCGCGGGTGTTGCTTCGCCGCCGCTGCCCCCTGCCATAGGTTCGTCGTCGCTCCTTCTACACCGGCTACGCCGGACCCGCCGTCACGTCGCTTCGCCCGCTCGTCGCGGACTTACTGTACCTGCTTTTTCTACTTTTTGCGCTTACTCTTCGGCGTGATCAGCTTCGGGTTCTTCTCCAGCGGGCGGACAGGGCCAGTAGAGCCGCCGCCGTTTCCGCCGGAGGTGCTGCCGCCCACGCTCGTCGCGGTGACGGTGCCGTCGTCCTTGATGGGAAGCGGTTCCACCTTCGGCAGGGAGCGGTTGATGTACCACTGCTGTCCGATGGCGAACAGGTTCGAGATGAACCAGTACAGAATGAACGCCGAGGCGATCTGCGACTGGTACATCATGAAGAAGAACATCGGCGGCATCATCGTCGCCATCATCTTCTGCGTGTCCGCCGCCTGCGGGTCCGTGGTCGGCGTGAAGCGCATCTGGACGTACATCGAGACGGCGTAGACCGCCAGCAGGATGATGTCCGGCTCGCCGAGGTGCCGCGCGATGGCGTTCGTGAACGGCATCGGCCAGGACGCGCTCGCCAGCCCGTTCGCCGGGTTGATCCACAGGAAGTACGAGTTCGTGAAGTGGAACTGGTAGTGGACGATCACCTGATACATCAGGAACAGGATCGGCCACTGGTAGAGCGCGGGCAGGCAGCCCGCATACAGGTTGATGCCGTGTTCCTTGTAGAACTCGCGCATCTTCTGGTTCATCACTACGGGGTCGTCCCGGTACTTCTCCTGAAGCTTGCGCAGGTGCGGCTGGTAACGCTGCATCTCGCGCGAAGACTTGTACATCTTCAGGCGGAAGGGCCAGGTGATGAGGGTAACGCCGATGGCGATCAGGACGATCGCGAGGACGGGCTGCCCGCCGCTGAAGCGGACGAGCGCGTCCATGACCTTGTAGTAGTAAGTGGCCTCGTTGCGCTTGTCGAGTTTCGCCACGACATCGTCGTGGACCTGGCGCGCCTCGTCGGTCAGCGCCTTGTCCGGGATGCGCACGGGCGGGTACTGCTTCAGCGCGTTGCGCGCGACGATGTGCGCCTGGTTGAGGTTGTCAAGCTCCTCGTCGAAGATGTGCACCTGCTTGAGCAGCGCCCGCAGGCCGTCCGGAGTCCCCCGGTGCTTCTGGGCGACCGCGCCGTAGTAGCTCGCCGCGTCCGTCCACAGCCGCGTCGCCTCGCTGGTGCTGCCGACCTTTTCGGCGTCCAGCGCGGCCTTCTCCTTCGCCTCGCCCTCCGCCAGCGCGGTCTCGGCCTTCTCGGAGATGGTGTAGCGCGGCCCCTGCTGGCATCCCGCGCCCGCCAGCCCGAAGGCGGGCACCACGAGCAAAAGCAGGAACAGCGTTAGGACGCGGGCGAACCGGGACGGCCTGTGCAACGGCTTCTTCAAGCGAATCAACGACATCTCCTAAAGCTAAGGCCGCGCAGCGCCGCCGCGCGGGGGTCGGGCCTTTTCAGCAGTGGTGCGGCGGCGGCGGGGCTGGACTTCCGGCACCGGGTCGTACCAGTCGCCCCGGTAGAACGGGTGACAGCGCCCGATGCGCCGCACCCCCAGCCACACCCCCCTCCACGGCCCGTAGCGCAGGATGGCCTGCGCCGTGTACTCCGAGCAGGTCGGTTCAAAGCGACAAACGGCGGGGCGAAAGCGACTCGTGCTCTGGTAGGCGCGGATCAGGCGGACGAAGAGCCAGGCGAGCGGACCGCCGTCCGCCGCCACCTCCG
The DNA here is from genome assembly GCA_035539875.1 of Armatimonadaceae bacterium. Classification (GTDB taxonomy): domain Bacteria; phylum Armatimonadota; class Armatimonadia; order Armatimonadales; family Armatimonadaceae; genus CALEKU01. The sequence continues at coordinate 183 of DATLHN010000793.1, read as the reverse complement.
CCCGGATGCCCTCTTCGCCGCGCCCCTCGCTGCTCATTCGTCGCCCGCCGCCTCCGGGGCTCCCGCCCCCACGGCTCCCGACACCGGTTCGGACACGCCGTCCCCGCCGCGGGTTGCAGGCCGGGGAGCGGGGGAGCCGGGCTCTTCGTCGCCGCGCGCCCCCGCCGCCGGGGAGGCCAGTCC
>DATLHN010000792.1:0-3542 GCA_035539875.1 Armatimonadaceae bacterium | reverse complement strand
TTGGTGTACCGCCCTCGCCGGAGACCGCTGCGCCGCGGCGCAGCGGTCTCCGGCGAGGGCGGTACACCAATAAACGAAGCATGGGACTCACCGTTCCTTTTCGCGCAAGAGCGGAGGCGGCGCGCTACGGCAAATTCGCCGGGCGCGCGTGGGTGCATCCCCGGTAATTTAGCCGGTGCCGCGCCTGCTTCCTTCGCGCCCGCCCGTAGATTCGTGAATGGTTCATTCTGGCGACCGGCCTTCGCGCCGGAATGCGTGTTATAGTGTAGCCGCGCCCGTCTGTTCCCCGCAAAAATGTCAGCCCCGGCACCGCGTCCGCGCGCGCCCGGCGGCGTCGCCGCGGCGGGAACCGAACGTCGCGACCCGGCCAACGGAGGCTACGGGCATGGACATTCCCGAATTCGGCAACGAGAAGACTTCGGCCGAGAAGACCCCGGAGGGCGACGCCGCCGCGCCGTCGCCCCGCCTGTCGCGGCGCGACCTGCTGGCGGGCGCGGGCCGGGGCGTCACCGGCCTGGCCGCCGCGCTCGCGCTGGTCTCCGCGCTGGGCGAAGCCGCGGCGGCGTCCGCGCGGCCCCGCACCCGACTGGAGCGGATGCTGCCGGGCGCGCGGGAATTGACCGGTGCCGCCGCCCAGGCCGGGCGCGGCGCGGCGTCCGCTCTTACTCAGCCCGTGCCGGCCCCCGAAGTACTGCAGCTGCCCTTCTGGGGCGACGCCGCCGCCTGGAACCGGCCCGAATATTACGAGACGATCCAGGCCGGCCGCCGCTTCTACGCGCGGACGGTGCAGTCCGCCGACGTTGACGGGGACGGGCAGGACGAGTTGCTGGCCCGGGGGCCGGGCGGCATCCTCGTCAACCGGTTCGATCCGGACACCGGCCAGTGGTTCCTCCTGCCGGGCAGCGGCCCCGCGCTAAACGACGCACAGGGTTGGACGAGCGACCACTACTACCTGACCATCCAGACGGCCGACATCGACGGCGACGGCAGGGCCGAGATCATCGCCCGCGATGCGGGGGGCATCGTCGCCCACAAGTACGACCCGGCGAGCGGCACCTGGGGTTTGCTGCCGAACGGGCCCGCCTGGAGCGACGTCTCGGGCTGGACCGATTATTCGCGCTTCCTCACGATCCAGTGCGCCGACATCGACGGGGACGGGCGCGCCGAACTCCTCGCCCGCGACGCCGACGGCATCGTCGCCCACAGGTACGACCCCGTGGGCAGGGTCTGGACGAAGATGGCGCGCGGGCCCGCCTGGAACAATGACTCGGGCTGGACGCACGATAAGTACTACGCGACTATCCAGACGGCCGACATCGACGGGGACGGCAGGGCGGAGCTCCTGGCCCGGGATGCGGGGGGCATCGTCGCCTACAAGTACGACCCCGCGACCGACAGTTGGGAGCTGATGCCCGCCGGCCCGGGCTGGAGCGACACTTCGGGCTGGGACGGGCCTCAGTACTTCATGACCATTCAGTGCGCCGACATCGACGGCGACGGCAGGGCCGAAGTCGTCGCGCGGGACGCAGGCGGCATCGTCGCCTGGAAATACGCGCCCGGAAGCAAGAGCTGGAAACAGCTGGCGCGCGGGCCCGCCTGGAAGGACCAGCTGGGGTGGCCGGGGGAGTTCACGATCCAGTGCGCGGACGTCGACGGGGACGGGCGTGCCGAACTCTTCGCCCGGGCAACGGACGGCATCGTCGCCTACAAGTACGACCCCGGGAGCGACAGCTGGAACCCACTGCCCGACGGACCCGCCTGGAGCAGTACCGCCCACTGGGACCGCATCGAGTACTACACCACCATCCAGACCGCCCGCGTGAGCGGCAGCGCGATCAACCCCCACAACCCGCCGAGCCCGGCGGGCGGGAAGATCGCCGCGCTGATCGGGCGCTCGGCCTCCGCCGTCCAGACCTGGCGCTTCGTCGGCCCCGCCGGGGCGCAGCCGTGGCTGCGCACGTCGGCCCCCTTCCCCGCGTTTACCGGCGACCGCCTCAAAGCCTACGACGCCCTGACCACGCACTGGCAGCTCGTCGGCGGCGGCGTGCGCCACCACTACAACAACGTACAGGGCGACTTTTCAACGTTAGCGAGCGCGCTGTATTCAAGCGATGACCCGCCTTACAGCCCGTCGCCCCCCGGTGCTCCCCTTCTCCCAGCGCCCGCGGGCGTCTCGGACGAGGACTGGGCAGCCGTTTCGTGGCAGCTCTTCTGGGAGCTAAACTTCGTCGACTCGGTACACGCATGGTACGGCGCAGACGGAGTCGAGGGCCTGATCAACTTTGTCTTCCTGAGCGACGCCATTAACGTCGGTACGGTCAATGACTATATCAGCCTCCCGAGTAACTCCAACGCCAAGGTCGCGCTGAACATCCTGTCGATCGTCGCCAATGCCTTTAAGTCACTTATGGGGTTCTCGCTGCTCGCGATCCCCGAAGCCGGCGGCATCGCGGGCGTCCTGGGCACCGCCTTCTCCGCGGCCGGCGGGTTCCTGCCGGGCGACGGCTCCACCCAGGTCGCGTTTGTCGAACTCCAGAACCGGCTCGACACGAGTTTCAACGCCGCGGTCTCTGCCAACGGGCAAAACCAGCTGGCCATAACGGGGGGCGTGCCCGCCAGCGGGGCCCCGTACGTCGCCGGCGACTGGGGCTTGCTGTCCGCCATCGGACAGCAGAAGAAGTACGGCCTCTGGGAGTGGCCCGCCGATGCGGATACGTTCGTCGGCGTCCCCCTCCAGCGCCAGTACGCCTTGAGCATCTGGCAGACCCTGGTCCCCCTACTCTGGCACGTCGAGTACGGCTCCGTGTTCGGTCCACCCATCGACTACCCGGGCGGGGACAGGTACCTCTACCACCGCCCCGGCGGCACCCATCCCGGCGACACGTTCTGGATGAACACGAGTTACGCGCTCAACCGATACCCGGCGCGGAACACGCTCGCGGCGCTGTTCGACTCTCCGATAACGGACGCGGATGTCTCGGGCGCTCCTCCCCCGGTCCACCCGCTCGGGGTGCCCCTCGCGGACCCGCACGAAGGCAGCAACGGCTGGCCGCGGTTGAACCGGGTCGACATAGACGTGCTGAAGTCCGCCGGGCCGGGCCGCCCGCAGTTGCCGTCACTCGCGCCGGACCTTTGGGTCTCGGACGTCGTCCTGACCCGGGAAACGGCGACGGGCGACATCGTCGCCTCGTTCGCCCTGACGAACCGCGGCCTTGCCGGGGCCTCGAACGTGAAGCTGACGCAGGCGCGGCTCCGGAACCTTCAGGCGCCCGACGGCGTTCACCTGCGGCACGTCCACCTGGCCGCGGGCCAGGCGCGGGCGGTATCCGTGCGCTTCCCCGCCGACACGGGCGATGCGGGCGAGAGCGTGGTCCTGCGCCTGTCGGGCCGCCACGCGGACGGCACCTTCGGCGACAGCGTGCGCGTCCGGCTGCCGTGACCGAAGAGCCACGCGACGTTGCGCGACGGGCGGGAAGGGACACCGGGCCATGGGTTCGAGCGTGAGTCGTCGGGAGGCGCTGGCGGCCCGACAGGCGCAGGAC
>DATLHN010000791.1:0-4452 GCA_035539875.1 Armatimonadaceae bacterium | reverse complement strand
GTGGACCCGGATCGGTTCTCGCCCGATAAGCGGGAGAAGCGTTCGGAAGTACGGGCGAAGTACGGGATTCCGGAGAAGGAGACCCTGATCCTGTTCGTGGGCGAGTACCAGCGCAAGGGGCTGGCGACGCTGATACGCGCGCTCGGCCACCTGCCGAAGTCGGCATCGTTCCGCCTGCTCGCCGTCGGGCGCGGTGACATCCCGCGCTACCGCCAGATCGCCGACGAGGCGGGCGTAGCGGATCGGGTCGTGCTGAGCGGGCCGCAGCGCGGTGTGGAGAACATCTTCGGGGCCGCGGACGTCTTCGCCTTCCCGACCTTCTACGAGCCGTTCGGCAACGTCATCACAGAGGCGATGGCTTCCGGGTTGCCAGTGGTGACGACGCGGCGCGCGGGCGCGGCGGAACTGATCGAGCACGGCGAGAGCGGGATGCTGGTCGAGGATCCGCGAAACGCGGCGGAGATCGCGCGGGCCATCGAGCCTTTCCTCGGGGACGCTGCCCTGCGGACCCGGATGGGCGCGCTCGCGCGGGAGGTTGCCCGGGAATACACCTGGGAGCGCGTCGCACGCGAGACCGAGGCACTTTATGAATCGGTCCTCGAAGGGGCCACGACTACCGGGACTTCTCGGGTGGCGGTAACGTGACGACGACTGCGGTAAACAGGGTAGACGACGCAGCAGCAGAGGGCGTCGCCGCGCGCGAGCATACCGCGCCGACGATGCCGCTGTGGGAAAAGGCGCTGCTGGCGCTGGGGCTTCTGGTGGGCGCGCTGATGCTGCTGGTTGCGCCCGAGGCGAAGCCGATCTGGACCGACGAGAGCATCAGTATCGAGTGGGGACAGCGCAGCCTCGGCGACATTTTGATGGGGCGGGCGACCTCGCCGGACGCCCTGCCGCTCCACCCCCTGCTCATTCACACTACGAAAGCTCTCTTCGGGCACAGCCTGGCGGCCTACCGGCTGGCGTCCGCGCTGCCCGCCGCCATCGGTCTCTGGTTCGTCTGGAAACTCGGGGCACGGAACGGGCGGCACGTCGGGCTGCTAGCGCTGTGGCTTGCCGCGCTCTCGCCGGGGCTGATCCTCTTCGACCGGATGTCGCGCTACCACGGGCTGACGGCGCTTCTGGTGACGGCGAGCGTCTACATGGCGCTGCGGGCGCTGGAGACGGGGCGGCGGCGCGACACGCTGCTCTACGCCGTGACGACGTTCCTGATGCTGATGTCCTACGTGCTCAGCGTCTTCGTGGTCGCCGCACAGTTCGCGGTGCTGGTGCTGCGCTGGAAGCGGGAGCCGCACGCGGCGAAGGTGTTCCTGGGACTCGTGGGCGCCTGCGCCGTGTTCGCGCCGTTCCTGCTGCGAAACGTAATGGCGGCGCAGACGGGCGGGATGACGCAGACGTTCGTGGAGGACCCGACGGTCGGTCTCGGACTGCGCGGGTTCCTCTTCCGCTTCGCCTTGCCCGCGTACGTCTTCAGCGTCGGCGAGACGGTCTACCCGTGGAACTGGGCCGTCTCGGTGCCGGGGCTGCTGGCGTCCGCGGCGGCGTTCGTCGCCGGGTTCTGGGCATTGCGCAAGCGCCCCGACCTGATGGTGCCGCTCGGCGCGCTTTTCGTGGTGCTGCTCGCGGCGGCGGCGACCTCCGGGAAGTTCGGGGCGTCCCAGACGGTGGGAAGCATGGCGAAGCGCGTCTCGTTCGCGCTGCCGCTCTTCTGCGTGACGCTCGCGACGGGCGCACTGTCGTTCCGCGCCGCGCCGGTGCGGGCGGTTCTCGCGGGAATACTGCTGCTGGTCTCGGCGGTCTCGGTGCGCAACTACTGGGCCGGCGAGCAGTTCCTGAATCCGAACTACACCGCGCCGTGGGGCGAGGTGGTGCGCACGATCCGGGAGAAGCGTCTGGACCCGGACACGCTGGTGGTGAGCCGGGGGGAACTGGCGCTGGAGTTCTACCTGAAGCGGGCCGTCCCGGATGCGCGCTACGCCGACATCCGGGACGAGGCAACGCTGCGGGAGAGCCTGGAGGCGAGCGACGCACCGCCGCGCTACGTCTGGATCGTGGGGCGCGACCGGGGCGACCGGATCGCGGTCGGCGGCTTCGAGGAGGCGCGCGACTACCTGGCGAAGAACTTCGCGCGGGTCGCGGCCGAGGGGGCGCTGCCGCGCACGGAGACCGAGACGCGCTGGCTGGAGCGCGTCTTCAAGCGGCCCGCTTCGCGGCACTATATAGAGATGGAACTGTACGACACGGCGACGCCCGCGCGGCGCGAAGAGGGAACACTGTTAGCGCCATGAGCAGCGAGAGACGAACGGCGCCGCCGGTCCTGTCGGTAGCGGTGCCCCTGTACAACGAGCAGGAGATAGTTCCGGAACTGGTCGGGCGCATCGCCGCCGCCTGCCGCGGCCTGGGGGAAACGTTCGAGATCGTCGTGGTCAACGACGGCTCGACGGACCACACGCTCGAAGCCCTGGTTCGGCAGAGCCAGGACGTGCCGGAACTGCGCGTGGTAGACCTGCTGCGCAACTTCGGGCACATGCCCGCGCTCTCGGCGGGGGTGGCCGCCGCCCGCGGCGAGGCCGTCGTGGTCATGGACGGCGACCTGCAAGACCCGCCGGAACTGATCCCGCAGTTCGTGGCAGCGTGGCGCGAGGGGGCGGACGTCGTCTACGGCCTGCGAACCGCGCGCCGGGAGGCGTGGCTGAAGAGGACGCTCATCGGCGGGTTCTACTGGCTTCTCGACCACACGACGGAGACGAAGATCCCCAAGCAAGTAGGAACCTTCGGTCTCATGGACCGCAAGATCGTGGACGTGCTGAACCAGATGCCGGAGCGCAGCCGCTACTTCGCGGGCCTGCGCGCCTGGGCGGGCGGCAGGCAGACGTTCGTGCCCTACGAGCGGCCCGACCGGGAGGGCGGGGGCAGCCGCGTCGGGGCGCAGGGACTGTTCCGGCTGGCGCGCACGGCGCTGATATCGTTCTCCAAGGTGCCGCTGCGCTACGCGAGTACGCTGTCCCTGGTCAGTGGCCTGGTGCTCTTCCTGATCGGCGCCTGGGCGATCTTCGAGAAGTTGTTCACGAACCGCGCGATCCCCGGCTGGGCCACCTATACGACGCTCATCGGCTTCATGGGCTTCGTGCAGTCGCTGGTGCTGTCGGTCATCTCGGAGTACGTCGCGGTCATCTTCGACGAGATCAAGGCGCGCCCGCTTTACGTTGTCAGGACGGAGTACTCCGGCGGGCGGCGGGCCGACGCCGCGGTCGCCCCCGCGGGGACGAACGTGGCCGCGGCCGAACCGCACCCGTCGCCCGCGATGGCGGCCGAGGCCGTTGCCGCTCCCGTTCCGGTAGGCGCTCCCCGGTAGAAGCGCGCTCACGCTCGCCGCCTGAGCCGCCCCGGTTCGCGGTACCATGGCATCTATATGAGCCCCACCGTCGCCGCTGCCGCCGCAGCCGTCTCGCTCGTTCTGCCCGTCTTCGACGAGGAGGAGGTGATACCGGCGCTGCTGGAGCGCCTGGACGCGACCGTGCCGCGGCTCGCGGCGGCCTATGGCCCGGTAGAGGTCGTCGTCGTCAACGACGGCTCGCGCGACCGCTCGCCGGAGATGCTGGAAGAGGCGGCGCGGACGCGGCCGTTCCTGCGCGTGGTGAGCCTGTCGCGCAACTTCGGACACCAGGTGGCGGCCACGGCGGGGCTGCACCACGCGGCGGGGCGCGCCGTCGTCCTGATGGACGCGGACCTGCAGGACCCGCCCGAACTTCTGCCCGAGATGCTGCGGCTGTGGAAGGACGAGTGCTGGGACGTGGTCTACGCGGTGCGGACGGACCGGGAGGGGGAGACGTGGTTCAAGAAGGCGACCGCGCACCTCTTCTATCGCGTGCTGCGCCGCCTGACGAACGTCGACATCCCCGCCGACACGGGGGACTTTCGCCTGATGGATCGCAAGGTGGTGGACGCGCTGAACGCGATGGGCGAGCAGCACCGCTTCCTGCGGGGCATGGGCGCGTGGGTCGGGTTCCGGCAGGTGGGAGTGCCGTACGCGCGCCCGGCGCGGGCCGCGGGGACGACCAAGTACCCCCTGCGGCGGATGCTGCGGCTCGCGGGCGACGCCGTCTGCTCCTTCTCGCACGCGCCGCTGAAGCTGGCGACGAACCTGGGGTGGGGGATCGCGCTGCTTTCGATCCTGTACGGCGTGGTGACGATGATCCGCTACGTGACGTCCAGCGGAACGTTCCAGCCGGGGTGGGCGAGCATCATCGTGGTCCTGTCCCTTCTGTCCGGTGTTCAGCTCATCACGCTCGGGCTGCTCGGCGAATACATCGGGCGCATCTACGACGAGGTGAAGCGACGCCCGCTCTACCTGGTGGCGCGCCGGGTAGGTTTCGAGGACGGGGAGGCGAAGACCGCCGCCGCAATGGAGAGGGAGCAGCAATCGTGATCGTGGCGGAGTCTGGGGAGCAG
>DATLHN010000790.1:0-7054 GCA_035539875.1 Armatimonadaceae bacterium | reverse complement strand
GGCGGGTGCGGGAAGTCGCGCCTCGCGCTGGAGGTAGCGCGGGGCGTCTCGCCGGCGGACTACCCGGACGGCGCGTGGCTGGTGGAACTCGGGTCGCTCGCGGAGCCGGAACTGGTCGAGGAGACGGTGGCGTCCGCCCTGGGCGTGCCCGCCTCCGCGGCGGCGCGGATGGCGGAGGCCCTCCGGGATCGGCGCATGCTCGTCGTGCTCGACAACTGCGAGCACCTGCTGGGGGCGGCGGCCCCGCTCGCGGAGCGGCTGCTGAAGGCGTGCCCGCACGTCCGCATCCTCGCGACCAGCCGCGAGCCGTTCAACGTCGGAGTGGAGCGCACCTGGCGCGTCCCCTCGCTCTCGCTGCCGGACCCACGCCGCTCGGCGACGGCGACGCAGGTGGCGCAGAGCGCCGCGGTCCGCTTCTTCGCCCAGCGCGCGCAGCAGCGCAACCCGCGCTTCTCGCTGACCGACGCCAACGCCGCCGTGGTGGCGCACATCTGCCGCCGTCTGGACGGGATACCGCTGGCGCTGGAACTGGCGGCGGCGCGGGTCAAGGCGCTGCCGGTGGAGCAGCTTTCGCAGCGGCTGGACGACCAGTTCCGCCTGCTCGCCGGGGGGGACCGCACCGCCCTGCCGCAGCACCAGACCCTGCGCGCCCTGATGGACTGGTCGTTCCAGCTGCTCAACGACCCGGAGAAGGCGCTGCTGAGGCGGCTGTCGGTGTTCGGGGGGGGATGCACGCTGGAGTCGGCGGAGGTGGTCTGCGCGGACGGGGCGGACGGCACGGTGCCCGAGGAGGCGATCGAGATGTGGGAGGTGCTGGACTACCTCTCGCAGCTCGTGGACAAGTCCCTGGCGATCATGGAGGAGTTCCCGGCGGACGGCGGGGCCTACGCGCCGCCGCGCTACCGGCTGATGGAGACGGTGCGCGCCTACGCGCGGGAGAAGCTGCGGGAGGCGGGCGAGGAGGACGAGTGGCGGCGGCGGCACGGGCGCTACTTCCGGGACGTCGTGTTGGGGGCGGCGGCGGAGGGGCCGCCGGGAGGAGTGGCAGAGCAGGCGGAGTGGCAGGCGCGCCTGCTGGCGGACCGGGACAACCTGCGCGTGGCGCTGGACGGCCTGCTGGCGGCGGACGGCGCGGCGGAGCCGGAGGCGGCCGAGGACGCGGCCCGGGTCGCGCTGGGGCTGATCCCGTTCTGGGCGCGTCTGGGGGCGCACGGGGAGGCGCGCGGCTACCTGGAGAAGTGTCTCGCCCGCGAGGGGGAGATCGGGGACGCGCCGCGGCGGGCGCACCTGCGCCGCGCGGTCGGCTGGTTCTCTTACCTGCAGGGCGATCACGCGGCGGCCGAATCGGTGCTGCTCGAGGCCCGGAGCCTGTACCAGGAGCAGGGAGACGCCGCGGGCGAGTCGTCCGTCCTGAACCACCTCGCGCTGACGGCGCAGGCGCAGGGGCGGCTCCCCGAGGCGCGCGAGAATTACGGCCAGTGCCTGCAGCTGGCGCGGGACGCGGGCGAGGAGCGGCGCGCGGGCGACGCACTCAGCAACATGGGACTGCTGCACATCGAGGAGGGGACCTACGCCGAGGCCCGCGCGTGCCTGGAGGAGGCGCGGGCGATCTTCGAGCGGATGGGGGACCGGATGCGGACCGCCGGGACGCTGTGCAACCTGAGCAACCTCGCGCTCAAGGAGGGGGCCTGGGCGGAGGCGCGGGCGTATTCGGAGGAGAGCCTGGGCCTTTTCGCGGAGATCGACCACCGCCTCGGCAGAGTTTTCTCGCTGATCAATCTGACGGAGGCCGCCGCGCCTCTCGGCGACCACGCGGGCGCGCTGGGGTACGTGCGCGACGCGCTCGTGCTGTGCCAGGAGGTCGAGATGGCGCAGCACGTCCCGCTCCTGCTGGAATTGGCGGCCGTGAGTCAGGAGGCGACGGGCGATCCGGAGGGCGCTCTGGTGTCGCTCGGAGTCGCCGCGCGCCTGCGGCGGGAGGGTGCCGCGGCGAACCCGGCGGGGGACGCCGTGGACGCGGCCGAGGCCGCGGACCTGGCGTGGCGACTGGAGGAGGCGCTGGGGCCGGAACGCGCGGCGTCCGCGCGGGAGCGGGCCGCCCGGACACGTCCGGAGGAGATTTTCGCCGTTCCGTCGAATCCGTGACGCAGCAAGCACGCGCGGGGTAGTGCGCGCGCGGCTGAGGAGGCATGCTATTGTCCGGTAAACGTCGTCGGGGGGCGCCGCGGGGATTGGTTCGCTTTGCCGCGGGGGTGTCGGGCGTCGCCGCCCTGCTGGCGGGCGTGTCGGCGGGCTCGGCGTCCGCGCAGACCGTCTACGGGCCGAACGGGCTTTTCGTTCATCCGACCGCCTACATCCAGCCCAAGGGCACCTTCAACTTCAACTTTTCGTTCCTCCAGGTGGACCCCGCGAACGGGACCTCGATCAACAACTGGATCCCGATGAGCGTCAGCTACGGCATCAACGAGAAGTTCCACGCCGGACTCACGTCGCTGGTGCGCCGCCAGCGCGGCCGGACCGAGAACTCGTACGGCGCGTTCTTCCGGGGGCAGCTCGCCGACGGCAGCCGGGACGGCACGCAGGTAGCGGTGAACCTCAGCTTCATGGGCGGCGACATCAAGCAGGGCGCGGCGCAGATCGTCGCCAGCCGGGTGATCGCGCCGTCGGCGCGGCGCGGGCCGATCGTCGGCCACGCCGGGGTGCAGATGGTGGGGCGGGGCGACCTGCCCGGCGAGGACACGGAGACGGCGGTCGGGGCGTTCCTGGGCGTGGAGGTGCCTCTGGCCCCCTCGCTCCGGCTGGTGGCCGAGGGCGCGACCAAGCTCAGCTTCGACAAGCGCCCGGCCAGCTCGGTGGGCGTCATGTACGCGTTCCCGAACTCCAACGTGGACATCGGCCTGGGGTACGTGAACGCGGGCCGGAGCCGCACGAACGAATTCTTCTTCGGCATCGGCTTCCCGCTCGGCGAAGGGCGGAAGAAGAAAGACGACACCGGGGCCACGCCGCCGACGCGGGGCGTCGGCTTCCCCATCGGCGAGGGCGGCGAGTGACCCCGCCTATTCCTTCTGCAGCCGTTTGAACTGCTTGTCGACGTCCGCGCGCTCGCGCTCGCTCAGGTTCGGCAATTGGGCGAGCGCGCAGAGCGCGGTGTCGAGGTAGTTGACGTAGCCGCCGCGCGGCGCGGTCTTCACGGCTTCGAATAGAAGTGCCTTCGCCTCTTCGGCGATCCGCGGGTCCTCGCGGGCGACCACGGCCAGCGCGATGATCCCGGCCTCCACGCTCCAGTCCATCGGGCCGCGCACGAGCGAGAGAAGGGCGGCGCGGCGGGCGGAGTCCGGCCAGGGCGTCTGCGCGTCCGTCCCCGCCACGATCAGAGCCGCCGCGACCTGCACGCGGTAGGTCCACGTCCACCACGGCAGGTTCTCGGGCGGGTCAGCGGGGGGGTGTACCATGACGGCGAGCAGCGCGGGGATCGCGTCCGCCCCGAGGCGCGGCCCGACGTTTTGCGCCTCGCGCCACCAGGCGTCCAGGCTGTAGGGGGTGCGTGCGAGCGCCGCGACCGCCCCCGCCACGTCGGCGGGCGGCTCCGGAAGGGCGGGCGAGGCCGTCGTGCCCTCGTAGCGCCAGAGCGTGTGCTCGACCCTGCCGCGCGGCTGGCGCGGGTCCGGCTTCGCGATACCCGTCACCGTCAGGTTCAGCGATCCGGGAAAGCCCCTGCGGCGCAACTCGCGCTCCAGGGAGCGGACCGCGCTCGGCGACTCCAGTCCGCTCACGGTCATCTTCAGCCCGTCGTCCTTGATGTCGGCGAGGTTCACGTCGCTGCTCTCGATCAGCTGCTTGCCGGTGTTGACGACCGCGTCCCCGGGGTCGGGCAGGTAGGAGCCGAAGTAGGGGAAGACGCACTGCGAGGCGAGGGAGCGGGCGCGGTCGTTGTCGGGGTGGGCGTTTGCGTAGCCCGCGAGCTTGACGCGCCAGTCCTCGTCGCCGGTCATCTCGTAGCGCAGCGCGTAGAGCGAGGGGGTTGCCCAGGGGTGGTCCGGCTCCTTCGCCACCGCCGCCTCGTAGCAGCGGACGGCCTCCTCGCGGCGGCCGTGCTCCCAGTTCAGGTCCCCCCGGTCGAGCAGGGCGGAGACGTCGGCCGGGTCGAAGCCGGACGCCTTCTCGTACATCGCCAGCGCGCCGTCGACGTCGCCCGCGTCCCGGAGCGTCGCGGCGACGGAGACGGCGGTCGCGAAGCCGGGGGTGGCGTCGAACGCCTCCCGGGCGGTCTCCAGGGCGGCGTCGGGATGCCCGCTCATGCGCAGCACCCGCGCCGCCGCGACGTAGAACTCCGGCTCGGGCGTCTGCGTGCGCCGCACGGCCGCGGCCAGGCGGGGAAGGGATTCGGTGAGTGGGCGGTTCGCGGGGTCGCGGAGCAGGCCCGGGGTCTCGAACGACGCCTTCATCAGGTGCAGGAAGGCCGCCCCGGTGGTCCGGTTGGCGTTGGCGGGGTCTTCCAGCCAGCGGATCGGCCATTCGAGGTAGGGCACGGTGGGTTTGGCGACGGCGGCCTGGAGGGCGGCGTTGAGGGCGTCGTCGAGGCGGCCGAGATGGTTGAGGACGTAGGCGTGGAGTGCGACGGTGCCGACGTAGTTGTTGTCTTCCAGCGGGGCGAGGGCGAGCGGATCGGGCGCGATGGTGATGAGCCGGTCCAGCAGGGCGAGCCACTCGGGGCGGAGGGGGTCGTCGGAGAGGGCGTTGCCGAGGTGGATGGCGGCGTGGCGCAGCTCGCCCGCGGCCATCACGCGCTCCGCGATGGCGAACTCCTCTTCGGGAGTGGTCTGCGGGCCGTGGTCGCACTCGCCGCCGCCGCGCTTGCCGCCGAACAGCCGCTTCAGGAACCCGAGCATGGGACGCGCGCCTCCTTCGCCGCGGTGCGGGGCGTGGTAAGTACGCCTGCCCGCCAGAGGGCGGTTCGACGGACCCGGGCACGGTTCCTGCCGCGCTACTGGTCGGCGATGCGCTCGACGTTGGCGCGGGGGACGGTGACGGTGCGCCCGTCGGCGAGGCGGGCTTCGAGGACGCGCACCTCCGCGCCGGAGTCGATGCGCGTCAGCTCCGGCGGGAGTCCGGCGACGGTGGCGAGGAGTCCGAAGTAGGGCTCGCGGATGATGCGGATGGGCGCGCCGGGCGTGAGGGCGGAGCCCCCCTCCCTTGCCCCCGATTCTACCGGGAGGGGTGGGGTCGCCGCGACCGCCGTATCCGCGACGATGACTTCGGGGCGGATGACGCCCGCGCGGATTTGGGTCGCGCCGCTGAAGGACGCCTCGCGGCCCTCGCGCTCGGCCAGAAGCTCGAAGGTGCGCTTCGCCATCGCGATGGTGCCGAAGCCCTCGGTGAGGATGAGGGTGAGCGGTATCTTCTCGTGGCCGGTGATGGCGACGCCGATGTCGTAGCCGAGGTAGTCGACCAGGTCGGTGTCGACGATGCCGCCGACGATGATCCCGGCGACGCCGACCTCCGCGGCGCGGCGCAGCGCGGCCCCGCTGACGTTCGCGCCCCCGACCAGGACGCGGCCCGCCATTTCGGGGGTGATCGCCTCGGGAGTGAGGGGCCTGTCGGGGCCGGAGACGGCGGTCAGGAGGGGGGCGCGCCGCTCGCCGCCGACGCCGAAGATGCCCTGGACGAACGCCCCGCGCGCCTCGACGACCACGCCCTCGCCGGGCATGACCTCTCGGATGGTGCCGGGGATGTAGGCGGCTACCTCGACCGGGGTGGGGGCTTCGCGGATGCCGACGTTGCCGCTGACCGGCGAGATGATCTCCACCGTGCCGGTGGTGGTGGCATGGCAGTCCGACCGGAACAGGCCGAAGATGCCCTTCGTCTGCGCGATCACCTGTCCCTTCGTCACGTCGTCACCGATCGCCACGGTCAGGGTCGCCGGGACGTCCTGCGGCTCGACGCCGAGGTTGGCGGCCACGCGCATCATCTGCATGATCCCGGGCAGCTCGGCCCGCGCGACCACGGTGTCCGGCGCGACGCTCTGCCCCGCCTCCACGAGCACGCTGCCCTTGAGCGGCAGGCGGCGCGTCTTGACCACCGTGGTGTTCGCGCTGACGGTCAGTCCGGGCGTGTAGGCTGCGGCGGCCGACATGCCCTTATTTCCCCGCCGCCGAGGGGGCGGTCGGTTTGCGGCCCCAGACCAGGTGGTAGTAGAGGAGGGCTTCGGTCTGGCCGAGGACGTCGATGTGCGGGCGGACCAGGCCGAGAAGCTCGGGCATGGTGAAGCGGCGGAAGTAGATGCCGCCGGGGTGGTGCCCCTCGCGCTCGCTGGACCAGGACTGGGGCGGCCCCCAGCGGTAGGCGGAGAGGGCGAAGCGGCTTCCCTCGGTGCGCGGCTTCATCACGCGGCTCATCTCGGCGAGGGCGCGGTCCCGCGACTCGGGGGTGGGGATGTGCTCGTAGACGCCGAAGGAGCCGACCCGGTCGAAGGCATCGGTCCGCAGGGGTAGCTGCGAAAGGTCCGCCTGGAGGAAGAGCGTTTTGGCTGCCAGGGCGGCGGGCAGCTTGCGGCGCGCGACGCGCAGCGACTCCATGGAGAAGTCGACGCAGACGAGGGCGCGCACCCTTTCGGCGAAGGCGGGGGTCATCCGCCCGGTGCCGCAGCCGCCCTCCAGCATCAGGTGGTGCGGCTCGGGGGCGAGGCAGCGCAGGGTCATCGGCACCTCGACCGAGGTGAAGAGCTTCAGGCCGACCATAGCGTCGTAGGCTTCGACCTGCTCGTCGCGCGCCTTCATCTCGCTGATCTTCTCCGCCAGTTCGGCGTCGGTGCTGGGCGTCCGCGCCTGGAGCGCGAGCGGCAGCAGGCAGGGGATGCCGTCGAGGACGGGGTAGGTCTGCCCGGTCGCCTCGCAGGTGAGCGTCCCGTCCCGTCCGCCGTCCCAGCCGTTGAGCGGCAGGCCGCTTTCGGGGCAGGCGAGCAGCGCGAGCAGTTCGCGGCGCAGGGGAGACGGGGAGGCGGCAGAGGCCGGATCGGCGGCGGGGGGGCGGGCGTCCTTCACGGTCGCCATTGTAG
>DATLHN010000789.1:0-19668 GCA_035539875.1 Armatimonadaceae bacterium | reverse complement strand
CGCTGGAGGTCGGAAAGGGGGAAGTTACGCGAGGCGGTGGTAGGGCGGACGCCCGGGTCGGCCGATCCACATCCGGCGACCGTGGCGGACGCGACTCCGATGCAGAGAAGCGCGGCAATACCGAGGGCGGCGCGGCCACGTGCGGAGAGGCGGGCCAGATTCGAAACGGTCAACATTTTCCCTTTCCGAGGCATACAATTCCCGCCGGGATAAGGCGGGAAACAGGATTGGTGTGCGTCTACGAGTGCGTGTCCGGGGAGATGCCAGACGTGATAAGTGGCGGCAGGGATGCTGGCGTCATTATACCCGTCGCGGCGCGGGACGCCTCACACCCCCTGCGCCGGATGGAGCAGTGCTGCGGCACACTCCAGTTCGTATCTATCCGGGCCGCTCGCCCGGTAAACATGTGGCTTTCCGGTCAGAATTCGACCCTGACGCGCTGGCCGGCGCGGGACGACTCAATGGCGGCGAAGACCATCGCGAGACTCTTGACGTTGTCGTGGCATTCGCCCATCGGGGTGCTTCCCGTCTCAAGGGCGTTCAGGAAGTCGAGGAGACTGCCCGCGATGCCGCGCGGCATCGTTTCGTCCACGTCGGCGGGAAAGGTCTGGCAGCCCGGGAAGAAGCCGCCGCGCTCGGTGACGACGTCCGCGACCGGGGCCGCTCCGGTCCCGTCCCAGGTCGCGGTTCCGTTCGGACCGACCGCGCGCCACTCCGCCTCCCAACTCGTCATCCGCCCCTCCGCGCACCACGAACCGCGGTAGGTGTAGCGCAGGCCGCCTGTCATTTCGTAGATCGCGACGGCGGACGCCGCCCCTTTGTACCAGGACCAGGGCGGGTTGAACTCGTCGCAGTAGACGCTGACCGGGTCCGCCGTCGCGCCGCAGAGGAAGCGGGCCGCGTCCAGCGTGTGGATCGCCATGTCGAGAAGGAGCACACTCTCCATCTCCTCGCGGAAGCCGCCGAAGTGCGGCCCGAGGTAGAAGTCCGAATTCAGTATGCCGGGCGGACCGACCCTGTCCTCGATGAGCTGGCGAAGGGCGTGCAGGCGCGGGTCGTAGCGGCGGCTCTGACTGACCATGTAGAGCAGGCCCGCCTTCTCGGCGGCGGCGACCATCTCGCGCGCCGCGTCCATGGAGTGCGCCATGGGCTTCTCGCCGAGCACGGGCACCCCCGCCGCGAGCGCCTGGAGCGTCACGTCCCGGTGCGCCTCGGGAATGGTGACGTCCACCACGAAGTCCGGTCGCGTCTCCGCCAGCGCCTTTCCGAAGTCGCTGCCCGTGTGGATGCCGTTCAGTTCGTGCTCGTCGGCCGCCTGCGCCGCGGCGCCCTCGCGGATATCCACCCAGCCAAGCACTTTGACCCGGTCGGCGTGGGCCGTCAGGTTCTTCGCCCACGCCTTGCCCATTCCGCCCGCCCCGACCAGGAGCGCGCCGTACTGCTTCGCCATGGCGGCTCTTACTCCCCCTTCGCCTCGAACCACCCGGCGGGAGACTGAATACAGGTCGTCGTCCGGTAGCGCGGACGCCTTCCCTGATTTGCCCACAGGACGCCGTTGGAGATGACGCGGCGTATCTCGGGCTGGAAGTAGACCGGGAAGGTCTCGTGGCCCGGCGAGAAGTAGAAGATACGCCCCTGCCCACGCGTGTAGGTCAGGCCGCCGCGGAAGACCTCGCCGCCGGTGAACGAGGAGATGAAGACGACCTCCTCGGGCGGCGGGACGTCGAAGAACTCGCCGTACATCTCCTGCTCGGGGATGACGATGCACTCGCCGATCCCCTCGGTGATGGGGTGGCCGGGACTGACATTCCAGACGATCTCCCGGTCGCCCCCCTCGCGCCAGCGCAGCGCGCAGGTGGTGCCCATCAGCTTCGTGAAAATTTTGCTCCAGTGGCCCGAGTGCAGGACGATGAGGCCCATTCCGGCGAGCACCCGGTCGTGGACGCGCTGCACCACGGCGTCTTCCACGAGCCCGTGTCCCATGTGCCCCCACCAGGTCAGGACGTCGGTGTCGGCCAGCACCCCCTCCGTCAGCCCGTGCTCCGGCTGGTCGAGGGTCGCGGTCCGCACCTCGGCGCGGCCTCCGAGGTTCTGCCGTATCCCCTCCGCGATCGCGTTGTGCATGCCGTCGGGGTATACCTTTCGCACTTCCTCGTGCTTCTGCTCGTGCAGGTTCTCGCCCCAGACCGTCACCCGGATGATGTCGCTACTGTTGGTGGTGCTCACGTCGCCTCGTCGCTTCCTTTCGCCGGGACACTGCCGCCGCCGCGCGGAGCGGGGGGCGCGCCCGGGTAACGTTTCGGCGGCGGTCTCCCTATCTCCTGTCGGGCTCCCCCGCCTGCTGTGGCACGAGGACGCGCAGCGCCCCCGGTACGACCTGGATCGCCGTCGGCGTGTTCCCGATCACCTGGTCGTCGGCGTGGACCGCCATCGGCCGACGGGACTCGATGCGGACCTCCCGCGCCCGCAGGGTGGTAACCCCGGGCAGGTCCCGGTGCGCCCGGTTCAACAGGGCGCTCAGGTAGCGCGGCAGTTCTCGCCGCGGGACGTCGCCGATCACGACCACGTTCAGCAGGCCGTCCGCGAGTTTCGCCTCGGGCGCGATCGGGAGCGCGGTGGCGATGCGGTACGTGTTGGCTACCTCGCACAGCAGCGCGCGCTCGGCGTGAACCTGCCCGTCCACGATCAGCCGCAGGCCGCGCGCGCGGGCTCTCACCAGAACCTTTAGCACGGCGGCGAGAATGCGAATCAGGTTCTTGTCGGTGGCGCCGCTGTTCTCCCTCAGCATGTCCGCGAAGAGGCCCACCCCCGCCGACTCGATGAAGAAACGGTCGCCGACCCTTCCGAGGTCGATGTCGCGGGCGTGTCCCGCCGCGATGACCCGCAGCGCTTCGACGGGATCGACGGGTAGACCGAGCGAGTGGGCGAAATTATTCGCCGTGCCCTGGGGCACGATGCCGAGGGCGACTTTCGAATGGGCCAACTCCTGCGCCGCGAGGCCGACCGTTCCGTCGCCGCCCGAGACCGCCACACGCGGCGCGTTCTCGCGGTCGAGGCGACGGAGCGTCTCGCGCATGGCGTCCACGCTTTCCGTGGCGATAATCTCTACCGGCAGCCCGGCCTCGGCCGCCAGGCGCGTCAGTTCCTCCGGGCCCGCGGTTCCGTGCAGCGCCCCGGCGTTCGCGTTCACGATCAGCGGGCAGGCTCCCGCTACCGTCGGCCGGGTGGCACTCTCCGGCGGCGCGACATTGCCGAGTCCAACAGTCATAGGGAAATCCCGGGTGCGTTCATCTCCCCGTACATTCCCGCTGCCTCGGAACGAAAAACGCCCCCGATCACCTTGCGGCAATCGGGGGCGTCCGGGACGGTGCGCTAACGCTAATGCGCCGGACCCGCTTCGCCCGCCGCGGCGGGCGGTACGGGCGCGGTAGCCGGGGAGCCGGGCTGCGCGGGCGCGGGCTGGTACTCGACGTGCGGCTCGACCCCGCGAGGGCCGGTCTGGATCATGTTCGGGCGCTCCGGCTGCCAGCCCAGCGGGTTGGTCCGCGTCCGATAGTCCAGGAACATGCCGCTCATCAGCACCAGCCAGATGAATCCGAGCGCCGCCCACAGCCACACGAGTTTCGTGCTGCCCTGGACGTTCATGAAGTTGCGGATGACGAAGAGCGCCTTGACGACCGCGACCACCATGGCGATGAGCAGGTTAATGCCGTGCCACGGGACGAACTTGCTCAGGTCGATGTAGTACAGGCCCACGGTGACGCCGAGCAGGACGAGGAGCGCAAGGTACGTGATGCCGTACAGGCCTACGGTCGGGTGCTGGATGAACGTGCCGTCGTGGGGCCGCTTGCCGTGCCCGCTGCCGCCGCCGTGTCCGTCCCCGCCCGGATTCCGTGCCGTTCCGAAAGTAACTGCCATGGTGTTGTTCACATGCTCCCCCCCTCCCTTCCGAGGGGAGGGGGTTGGGGGGAGAGGTTAAGAGATGAGATACATCAGCGGGAACAGGAAGATCCACACGATATCTACGAAGTGCCAGTAGAGGCCGATCATCTCCGTGGGCATGTAGTCCTGCGTGATGTACGGATGGTTTTTCAGCGCCAGCAGTATCAGCGTACCCATCATCAGAATTCCGATGATGATGTGCACCGCGTGCAGCCCGGTCATCGCGAAGTAAATGCTGAAGAACAGCTGCGCCCGCTTGGACCAGTACTCGACGTCGCTGGGCGCGCCCTGATACGAGGTGAACGGCCCGGCCGGCGTCTGCTCGACCCCGACGGCGCGGGGGTCTTCCGGCGTGATCCGGTTCAGGGAATACCCCGTCGCCAGTTCCTGCACGCTCGGGAAGTACGGGTAGATGCCCTTGGCCTCGTGCCCCGCCTTGCCGTCGTGGTGCTCCAGGTACATCGTATTGGCCCGGGCATAGTTGAAACTCCCCGGGTAAAGGCCCTCGTGGATCTTCGTCGTATATTCGATGCCCTTGATACCGAGGAAGACACAGGACAGGAGGATCGTCACCCCGAGCCAGTTGATTAGCGACCACTTCTTCTTGTGCTGGTTGGCGTTCACCGCCATGACCATCGTGAACGAGCTGGTCAGCAGCGCGAGGGTGTTGACCGTCCCGAGCGGGATGCTCAGGAATTTGTGGGCGTCCAGAAACGTCGCCGGGTACGCGGTCCGGTAGATCGAGTACGCCATGAACAGCGCCCCGAAGAACATGATCTCGGTGACGAGGAACGTCCACATCCCGACCAGGTAGGACTCGTTCTGCTGCTCGACGTCCTCGAACTGGTGATACAGCGTCGGCGTCATCACGCCGCCGTGATCGTCGGCGTGGTGGTCACCATTGCCGCGGGTCGCCGCCGCGCTTGCAGCCGCCGTTACGGCGCGCAGACTCATGCCTTTCGCTCCTCCGCCGTCACTTCCGGAGCCGTCGGGCTCGGGATCGTCAGGTCCTTGTCGTCGTCATGAATCGGGTGGTACTCATACGCCTCCCAGGTCACGACCGGCACCTCGTGGAAGTTGGTGGTCGGCGGCGGCGAGGACGTGGTCCACTCCAGCCCGACCGCCCCCCAGGGGTTCGCACCGGCGATCTTCCCGTACTTGAGCGACCACAGCAGGTAGATAACCGGGATCAGCATGCCCACGGCGAGGACCGAAGCGCCCGCCGAGGAGAGGACCTGCCAGATCTGGTATTCCGGCGCGTAGAACGCGTAGCGGCGCGGCATCCCGACGTACCCCGCGACGAACTGCGGGAAGAAGGTCAGGTTGAACCCGACGAACAGGATGATCGCGGAGAGTTTCGCCCAGAACTCGGGGTACAGACGCCCGGTCATCTTCGGCCACCAGAAGTGCAGTCCCGCCAGATACCCGGTGACCGCGCCGCCGACCATGATGTAGTGGAAGTGCGCCACGATAAAGTAGGTCGCCGTCAGGTGGATGTCGGTCGCCAGAGACGCGAGGTAGAGCCCCGTCAGTCCGCCGATCGTGAACAGGCCGAGGAAGCCCAGCGCGTAGATCATCGTCGCCGAGAACTCGACCGAGCCCTTGTAGACGGTGGCGGTCCAGTTGAAGACCTTGACGGCGGAGGGGATCGCCACCAGGAACGACAGGACCGAGAACACCATCGAGGCGTACATCGACTGGGTCGTGGCGAACATGTGGTGACCCCAGACGAGGAAGCCGAAGACCGCGATCGCGACGGAAGAAAAGGCGACGAAGGTGTAGCCGAAGACGCGCTTCTTCGAGTTGGCCGCGATGACCTCGCTGATGATGCCCATCGAGGGCAGGATCATGATGTAGACGGCCGGGTGGCTGTAGAACCAGAACATGTGCTGGAACAGCACCGGGTCTCCGCCCAGCTCCGGCGAAAAGATGCCGATGTGGAACACCCGCTCCACTACCACCAGCAGGAGCGTGATCGCGACGACCGGCGTCCCCAGGATGATAATGAGGCTGGTCGCGTACATCGCCCAGATGAACAGCGGCAGGCGGAACCAGGTCAGTCCCGGCGCGCGCATCTTGTGGATCGTGACGATGAAGTTGACCGCCGTCGCGATCGACGAGAAGCCAGCCAGGAAGATGCCGACGATCGCCAGCGCGACGTTCGAGTTCGAGTAGATGCTGGAATACGGCGTGTAGAAGGTCCAACCGGTCTCCACCCCGCCGAACGTTAGCGCTCCCAGAGTCAGCAGGCCGCCCGCTATGAACAGGTACCACGACATCAGGTTGAGTCGCGGGAATGCCAGGTCACGCGCGCCCACCATTAGCGGCAGCAGGAAGTTGCCCAGCGTCGCCGGGATCGACGGCACCAGGAACAGGAACACCATAATGATGCCGTGGGACGAGAACATCTTGTTGTATGCCTCGGCCGACAGCAGCAGCCCGCTCGGGGCGGTCAGCTGGAGACGTACGATCGCCGCGGACAGACCGCCAAGCAGGAACATCACCGATATGGATATCAGGTACAGGATCCCGATCCGCTTGTGGTCGGTCGTCAGGAGCCAGGACTTGATCGTGTGGTCCGCGTTCAGGTAGTTGACGCGCGGAATGCCCACTTCGACCGGCTCTGCTGCGTTCCCCCCGCCGCGATCCGGCCAGGGTTCACCTGTGGGATCAAACGCCGAAACGCTCATTGCCCTTGCTGCTCCCCTCCGTACATATGACGGAACTGAATATTATCCGTGTTAGCGGCGGGGGCGTTTCGCTCCACGTTGCCCCCCGCCGTATCCGCGGGCGCACCCGCCGCACCGGTCGGCGCCGCCGCCGTTGCCGGTACCGGTGCCGCCGCCGCGGTCGCGCCGCCGCCGGTGCCAGCCCCGGACTGCTGCGCCGTCGGCTTCAGCGACTTGACGTACGCGTTGATCTGGAGGACCTCTTCCTCCGTGAGCACGCCCTTGTAAGACGGCATGCCGACCGCCCAGCCCGCCAGCGGGTACTCCGCCGGGTAGTACAGCACGTTGCGCAGGTAGCCGTCGTCCGCCTTGACCTTGCGGCCGTCCGCGAGCTGGCGCGTCTTGCCGTAGAGTCCCACCAGCGACGGGCCGCGCCCGCGCTGGACGGCGGCGGGGTCGTGGCAGGAGTTGCACTGGAACTTCTCGTACAGAGAAGCACCCCGCTGCGTCAGTGTCAGGCCGCCCGTCTTCGACGGCGTGCCGCCCGGGGCGACCGGCTGCGACCCACCGGAGGCCGCCCACTTCTGGTAGTCGGCCTTGCTCATGACGTACACCCAGCCCCCCATGAGGGAGTGCTGCGTGCCGCAGTACATGTTGCAGTACAGGTGATAGCGTCCCGTCTTGGTCGGCGTGAAGTAGAACGACGAGTACTGGCCCGGTTCCACCTGTCGCTGGAGGCGGAACTCCGGCACGTAGAACGCGTGGATGACGTCCTGCGAGATCATGGTCAGCTTGACCGGCTCGCCGACGGGGATGTGCAGCTCGTTGTTCTCACGGATGCCGTTGCTGTGCTGGATGTGCCACATCCACTGCTTGCCGACGACGAAGATCTCCTTCGCGTTCTCCGGCACCGCGTACGCCTGGGTGTAGATCTTGGCCGACCAGAAGAAGACGCCCAGACCCAGGAAGATCGGCGGGATCGTCCAGGAAAGCTCCAGCAGCGTGTTGTGACTGGAGGGCCGCGAACGGTCCACCTTGTTGCCGCGCCGGTAACGCGCGGCCAGCGCCAGGACGGTGATCCCGACGGCGCTCGTAAAAAAGACGGTCAGCGCAACCAGCACGAAGAAGAGCCGGTCGACGTCTTCCGCGTAACTCGAGGCTGCCACCGGGCGGAATGGTAGCTCACCCATTTACTTTTTGCCCTCTTCCCGGTCCGCGCCGGACGCGGAAAGTCCCTGCGGCTCGGTCTTGCCGCCCTCGCGAAAGTCCCGGCGGAACGCCAGGACCATGAACGAACCGAGGATAAGCACGGTCGCAAACCCGGCCACCTGCATCAGGCGGAAGATAGCCGGGCCGTACTTCCCGGTCTGCGGGTCGTAGTGGTAACAGTACAGGATGAGCTGGTCGACCGGGGTGCCGATCTTGCCCCGCCCCGCCTCCGTCAGCGCCAGCTTCATCTGGCCCGCCGGGTAAGCGACTCCGTAGAAGTACCGCGACACGTGTCCGTCCGGCGTGATGACCACGATGCCCGACGCGTGCGCGTAGTCGTCGGTCTTCGGGTTGTATTTGTACTTGTAGCCGATCTCGTCGGCGAGCTTGCGGATGTTCGCCTCGTCGCCGGTCAGGAAGTGCCAGCCCTTCTCCGCGCCCGGCATGCCGAGCAGGTTAAGGTACTCCTTCTTCTTGGCCGCCGCGAGTTCCGGCGTCTCCTTCGGGTTGATGCTGACCGTGATGGCCTCGAAGTCGCGCCCGACCTTGAACTTGATCTTCTCGTCGCCGAACGCGCGCACCATGCCGTCCAGCATGGCGGTGCAGGTGCCGGGGCACTGGTAGAACGGCATGACGAGGACAAGCGGCTTCTTCCCGGCGTAGTCCGCCAGGGATACCGTCTTCCCGCTCTCGTCGCGGAACGTGTTCGAAAGCGTGACCTTGCTGTCGAGCAGCTGGTCGAAGCGGACGTCGGTCGCGGCGTTGATAGCCCCCCCGCCGCCCACCGGCGCCGGCAACTGCTGCGCGCCGGGCTGCGGCACCCCGGACGACGCCGACGGCGCCTGGGCCATCGCCACGCCCGCCGCGAGCACGGTCACACCCAGGCTCAACGCTGCCAGAACCCGGCTCCCGCCGCGGCGGGTCACCCTGGGATTCATCGCTGCTGCTCCCCTCCGTACATCATGCGAAACTGCTGATTCTCCGTGTTGGCCGCCGGGGCAGCCGCCCCGGCCGACGGAACGTTCCGAAGATCGGGGGCCGCCGTCGCCGCAGGAGCGCCGCCGCCCGCAGCCGCGGGGCCGGGCGGCGTGGCCGGAACGTGCGGTTCCGAGCCCGCGGCGGGACCCTCTTCATAGATACCACTTCCCGGATAGGACCGCCCCGGCGCGGGCAATTGCGTGCCGCGCACGCCGGAGATGCCCTGCGCCGCGAGCCGGTCGATAGCCGCGTCCACCGGGATCGTCTGGCGGCCGTCCTTGGTGGTCACGCCGCCTGCGGCGGCGACCTCCTCCGCCTGACGGTATGCCTTCATGTCGCGCCGTGGCAGAACCTGCACCTGCGGCTGCGCGGGCGCGCGGCTGGGCCGCGAGTGGCCGCGCGTCTGCGCGATCAGGTCCGCCGGTACGAAGAAGTTGTACAGTCCCAGCGTCGCCACGATCGTCACGATGATGAGCGCGAAGAGCACCCCCAGCCAGCGAAGGATCGTGGCGGTATCGACGTCGCGCGTTTCGTAACCCATCCGCTCGAGCAGGTCGTGCTCGATAGCCGCGCCGCCGTGACCGTGGCCGTGTCCGCTTTCGTGTCCGCCCGCCATTAGTGGTGCGCCTCCTTCGCCAGTTCGATCAGGCGCGTGTCGTGCGCCGGAAGAAGCGGATACTTGCGCAGTTCTCCGAGGAAGACCGATAGCCAGACGCCGCCCACGAAGGCGAACGCCGCCAGGTCCAGCAGATACGCCCCCAGGTAAGCGGACGAGAATCCGCGGTCAAAAAAGCCGGTCACCTGCCAGAAGACGTCGAGGACCCGCACCACCAGGATCCAGATCGCCACGCTCCGCAGCAGTTCCGGGGTGCGCTTGGTGCGGCCCGCGATGAGCGCGAGAAACGGGATGAAGAACTGGGCGACGACGATGATGCCCCCCAGCACGACCAGGGGTCCCTGGAAGCGCTTCAGGTAGTAGGTGTTGTACTCCGGCAGGTTGCCCGACCAGTAGATCAGGAACTGCGAGAGCGAGAAGTACCCCCACATCATCACGAAGCCCAGAAGTACGTTGCCCAGGTCGCGCGTCAGGGCGGGTGTCACGATCAGAGAATAGGGCCGCTTGTGCCGCAGGCTCGTGAGGATAACGATACCGAGCGACAGGGCCGCCAGGAACGAGCAGATCATCCACCACGCGCCGTAAATCGTCGACAGCCAGTGCGGGTCGAGCGACATCAACCAGTCGGTGAACGCGAAGGTGAGCGTGACGACGAACAGGACGCCGCCGGGCGCGGCCCAGTCCACGCGGTTCTGCGCCAGCCGCTCGTCCTTCGTCTCGTCCTGCCGGCGGCCCGACTTCGTCAGGAAGTTCGCGTACGCGATCCAGAGAGCGAAGAACAGGACCGCCCGTATCGTCCAGAACGTCGGATTCAGGTACTTGGACTTGTGCTGCAGCACCGGGTCGCCCGCCACTACCGCGGGGTCCGCCCAGTGGAACAGGTGGAACCCGAGCGCGTTCCCGCCCCAGACGGCGATCAGGAAGGGCAGGAAGAGCGCCGCCATGTAGGGCAGTGTCTTCGCTCCCGCCTCCAGAACGCGCAGGATGGCGGACGACCACTTCGCCCGGACCACGTTGTGCAGCAGCAGCAGACCGAGGCTGCCGAGCGACACACTGAGCCAGAAGATGTAGCCGTAGACGTACGACTGGAGCACCGCCGCAAACGGGCTGTTTCCCTGCACCAGTCCCACGACCAGGCCCAGGATCAGGCCCGCCGCCCCCAGGAAGCCGAAGACACGCGCGCCGTTCCGGTAGTTCCGGAACAGGGCAAGGACGTCGCCATCCGTCGTGACGGCCGAGGCCTCGTTGTGTTCCGCCGCCATTACCTTGCCCCCCCGCTGCCCTGCTCGTTCGACCCCGCGCCCGGTTCAGAGAACGGTCCTGAACCCTGGGCCGGCCCCGCGCCGGGCTCGCCGCCGTCCTGGCCGCCCTGGTTCCGGCTGCCCGGCTGGTTCGAACCCGACTCGGCGTTCTCCTGCGGGCGCGTCAGGGTGTCTCCGTCGCCGTGCCCTTCGCCCGACTCCGCCCCGGCCGCGGCCCGCTCCGCCTGCCAGCGCGCCCGGAGCGCCGCCGCCTCGGCGGACGGAAGTCCCCTCTGCGCGAGTTGAAGCGCGCGAACGTACGAGACGACCGCCCAGCGGTCGTTCACGTCCTGGATGCGCGCGCCGTAACCGTACATGATGCCCTTGCCGTTCGTGAGGACGTCGTAGATGTATCCGTCCTCGGCGCGGCGCAGCCGGTCGGCGTGATAGCTCGCCGGCAGCTTCTGCCAGTACTGCAGCCCGCGCTGGGTGATCATGCCGTTGCCGTCCCCGAGCGCGCCGTGGCAGGGGGCGCAGAACGCGTTGAAGCGGTCCTTGCCCCGCAGGAGCATCGCCTTCGGGCTGGCGAACGACTCCACCGCCTCGACCGGGATGGAGGTGACCCACGGGCCGCCCGTTCCGCCCTCGGTCGCCGGGGACGGCCCCGCCGCCGCGGCACCCGCGGAAGCGGCGATGCGCCCGCTGTGGTAGGCGTCGTCGAGCCGGAGGCCGCCCTGCGGCACCGTGCCCGGCTCCAGCGGCCGACTCGTCTGGCGGTCCGCGAAGAAGTCGCTCTGCGAGTTCGCCTTCGCCTTCGGCTGCCGCCACATGTCTATGTGGCAGCCGGAGAGGATGGAGACCACCGCGAGCGCCGCCCCGCCGACCAGGAAGGGCCGCCACGTCGCCTGATTGATAACTTTCGTCTGTCGTCGCATGTTCACGTAGTTACCGCTCGACCTCCGAGACCTCTTCCGCCCCGACACTGAGCAGGAACGCCGCCGTGTCGTTCGGTTCGAACTTCGGGTCCTCCGACTCGATGCAGAGGAAGAAACGGTCCTGGGACGCCCGCTCGAAGTTCTTCGCGTTGAAGATCGACTGGTAGGGGCGCGGCAGGCCGTTGAGCGCCAGCATCACCCCGACCGCCGTAAACGCCGAGAGCAGGATCGTGCACTCGAAGGTGATCGGGATCATCATCGGCCAGGAGAGCAGCGGCTTGCCGCCGACGTTCCACGGGTAGTCCACGACCGCCGTGAAGTACTGCAGCAGCCAGCCCGCCGCCGCGCCGCCCAGACCGCCCACGAAGACCGCCCACGGCACGCGCCAGTCGTCGAAGCCGATCGCCTCCGCCAGCCCGTGTACCGGGAACGGCGTGTAGGCGTCCATCCTCTTGTAGCCCGCGGAGCGCGCCTTCTCGGCGGCCCGCAGCAGCACCTCGGGGTCCGAGAACTCCCCGATTACCCCGAAGACCGGGTTCAGCACCGGGCCGTGCTCGTGCCCGTGCCCGCCGCCGTGACCGCCGTCGCCATGCTGCGAATGTCCGTTGCCGTGCGCCATCGGTTAGTGCGCCCCCTTCGCCGCGGCCCCGACCTCGGCCGGCCGCTGCGCCTCCACCGTAATGGCGGAGCCGTCCTCGACCTGGTGGCCGTTGCGCGGGCGGTGCGTGTAGCGGTAGAGCAGCTCCTTCATTTCGAAGATGTTGATCATCGGCAGGAACTTGATGAACAGGAACATCAGGAAGGTGAACAGGCCCATCGTGCCGATGAACATGGACCAGTCGAACACCGTCGGCGAGTACATCCCCCAGCTCGACGGGAGGTAGTCCCGGTGCAGGGAGACGGGAATGATGACGAACCGCTCGAGCCACATCCCGACGTTGACCGCCATCGATACCGTCAGCAGCCAGAACGTGTTGTAGCGCGCCTTCCTCGACCAGAAGATCTGCGGCATGAAGCCGTTGCAGAAGAGCAGCGCGTAGTACGCCCAGGCGTACGGCCCGAACAGGCGGTTGTTGACGACGGCCAGCTCGTAGACGTTACCGCTGTACCAGCCGTAGAACAGCTCCAGGATGTAGCCGTAGAAGACGATCAGGCCGGTCGCCAGCGTGATCTTCGCCATCCAGTCCAGGTGCGTGTCGGTGATGAAGTCCTTCAGCCCGTAGAGCTTGCGCAGCGGGATGCCGAACGTCATGACCATAGCGAACCCCGCGAAGACCGCGCCCGCGACGAAGTACGGCGGGAAAATGGTGGTGTGCCACCCCGGGACGATGCCGACGGCGAAGTCGAAGGAGACGATGGTGTGGACCGAAAGGACCAGCGGCGCGGAAAGGCCCGCCAGGACGTTGTACGCCTGCTCGTAGCGGAACCAGTGCTTTGCCGACCCGGTCCAGCCCATGCCCGCGATGCCGTAAAGCGCCTTCGCGACCGGCCACTTCGCCCGGTCGCGCAGGGTCGCCAGGTCAGGGATGAGGCCGATGAACCAGAAGATGATCGAGACCAGCGCGTAGGTCGAGACCGCGAAAACGTCCCACATCAGCGGGGAGCGGAACTGCGGCCACATCCCCATGATGTTCGGGTACGGGAACATCCAGTAGGCGACCCAGGGACGCCCCGTGTGCAGAAGCGGGAACAGACCGGCGCAGATGACGGCGAAGATCGTCATCGCCTCGGCGAAGCGGTTGATCGAGTTGCGCCAGGACTGCTGCATCAACAGGAGGATCGCCGAGATCAGCGTACCGGCGTGGCCGATACCGATCCACCAGACGAAGTTGATGATGTCGAAGCCCCACCCGACCGGCTGGTTGTTACCCCAGATCCCGATGCCGTTGAGCACCAGCCAGGTGATCGTCATCAGGAGCACGTTGACCAGGCCGAACGCCAGGAAGGTGATCAGGATCCACTGGATGGGCGGGCGCGGCGAAAGGACCACCTTCCCGATGACCTCGGTAATGGTGTCGTAGTTATGCCGCCCCTCCAGGAAGTTCTGCTGCGGGGGCCGCGTGCGGATCGCGTCCGCCGGTACCGGCGGCGGGGCGGCAGCGGGGGGCGCCCCGCGCGGGCTCGATGTCGGTTTCGTTGTCGCCATCGCTCTGTGTCTTTCCGTTCCTCGCTCCTCAGCCCGCCGCGTGTTCGTCCGCAGCCGCGTGTCCGCCGGAGGACGGAGCCGACGCGGCAACCTTGATCTTCGGGTTCGGGTTCGTAACGCGCGCCAGGTAGGTGGTGCGCGGGCGGGTGTTCAGCTCCGCCAGCAGGGCGTAATCGTGCGGCTCGCGCTTCAGCTTCGAGACCTCGCTGTTCGGGTTGTTCAGGTCCCCGAAGATGATGGTGCGCGTCGGGCACGCCTGCTGGCAGGCGGTCACGACCTCGCCGTCCCGGATCTCGCGCTCTTCCTTCTTGGCCTCGATGCGGGCTACATTAATGCGCTGGACGCAGTAGGTGCACTTCTCCATGACGCCGCGCCCGCGCACGGTGACGTCCGGGTTCGCGGCGAGCTTGAGCACCGGCAGGTCGAAGTTGAGCGTACGCGAGCCGCCCTTGCCCGCGGTCCACTTCAGGAAGTTGAAGCGGCGCACCTTGTAAGGGCAGTTGTTCGAGCAGTAGCGGGTGCCGATGCAGCGGTTGTAGACCATCTGGTTCAGCCCCTCGTGGCTGTGGATGGTCGCCGCGACCGGGCAGACCGGCTCGCACGGTGCCTTCTCGCACTGCATGCACGGCACCGGCATGAAGTAGGAATCGACCTGCTCCGGCTTCTCCAGGCCCGCCGGGTCGGCGGCGTTCGCGGAGAAGTAGTGGTCGATGCGCAGCCAGTGCATCTCGCGGCCACGCCCCACCTGCTCCTTGCCGACCGTGGGGATGTTGTTCTCGGCCTGACACGCCGCGACGCAGGCGTTGCACCCGATGCACGTGGTCAGGTCGATGCTCATCGCCCACGCGTTAAAGCCCTTGCTGGAGAACTCCGGGTAGAACGACGGCAGGTTCTCCTTGTCCACCAGGCTCTTGTCGGTGTAACTCCACTCCTCGCGGTTCCAGTCCGCGACGATGTCCTTCCCGAACTTGCCCGTGTCCTCCGGACCGGTGGGGTGCGTCTGAAGCCCCTCCTGGTCCTTCTGCGCGTGGGCGTCGGCGGAGACGTTGTCCCCGGCGGCGGAGCCCGGCGCGCCGGCGGCGGCGTGACCGTCCACGGCGCCGTGCCCCGACTCCCCGCCGCCGTGCTCGTCGCCACCCGCCCCGCCTCCGTGGTGGGAGGACTCGGGACCGACCTTGCCGCCCTTCTCCACGTACTCGTCGAACGAGGTGAAGCGGACGATGTCGCGGTTGTCGTGCTCGTTGATGTCCGTGCCGCGCATCAGGTGGTGCGCCTGGGTCGTCGAAAGCCGGTACGCCTCGCCGGTCGTGCCCGCCTCGACGCCCGTTACGAAGTCCGGCGCGGCCAGGGTGCGCAGCAGGTAGGCGTTGAACCAGCCCGCGTAGGCCTGTCCCTCCGCCACGTCCTGCGTGCCGACGCGGCCCGCGGCTGTGCGCCCGAACCCGAGCGGTACGGTGACGACCCCGTTGGGATGCCCCGGCTGGATCAGCACCGGCATCTTGAGCGTCCGCTCTCCCACCTTCAGGGAGATGACCGCCTTGCCGGACGCCTGCGCGGCGTTCTCGGCGTCCGAAGCGCCGTCGGTGGCGACGACACCGATCTCCCGCGCCGTCAACGGCGAGAGGATCGCGGCGGCATCCCAGGTCAGCGTCGTGACCGGCTTGGGCAACTCCTGGAGCCAGGAGTTGTTCGCGTAGCGCCCGTCCCAGATCGTCTGGTCCGGCCGGAAGTTCAGCTCGACCACCTTCTCGCCGCCTGCCGGAGTGGTGGGCGCAGGCAGCGCCGCCACGTTACCGGCGGCGACCGTCACCGCGAGGGGCGGGAGCGCGCTGCCGGGGATCAGGCCGTCGTGCAGGATCGTCTGCCACCAGCGGTCGAAGCTGGCGCCCGCCGGACCCCGCTCGCGCCAGTGACTCTGGACGATGTCGAGGCCGGGGCGGGGCAGGTCCTGGATCTCCGCGATCAGTTCGTGCTCGCTGCGCCCGTCGTAGAGCGGCGCGATCAGCGGCTGGACGACCGAGACGGTCCCGTCGAACGCGCGCAGGTCGCTCCACGTCTCCAGCGGGTGGGTCCCGGGGATGTGCCAGTCGGAGAGCGCGGACGTCTCGTCCTGGTACAGGCCCTGGCGGATCTTGAGCCTTACCTTCGAGAGGGCGCCCGCGAAGTCGACGTCCGCCGGGGCGTTGTAGACCGGGTTGCCTCCCAGGATCAGCAGCATGTCGACGCGGCCCGCATTCATCGCCTCGGCCAGATCGCGCAGCGAGTCGGCATGCGCCTCTTCGCCCGCCTCCAGCCACTCCGTATGGACGACCGTCTGGCCGACGCTGCCGAGCGCCTCGTTGATCGCGTGGGCGTAGGCGTGGACCGCCGGACTGGACTGCTCGCCGGGAATGACGACGCAGCGACCGCGGTTCGCCTCCAGGTCCTCCACCATCGCTTCGAACCAGCCGACCGGGTTCGACGCCGCTCCCGCGCCGCCGCCGCCGACCAGCCGACCGTGCAGCGCCCGCGCAACGACTTCCACTTCGCTCGGCTTCACCGGCCAGCGATGGTCGGCGCTCGCGCCGGTGATGGTGGTCGCGCTCTCGACGACGTACAGGCGGTTCATCTCCCGGGCGCCCGCCCCGCCGCGGATGCGCCGACCGTCCGCGAACTCCCGCGCCAGGCGCAGATTGCCGGGGTGGGAGTGCAGGAAGTCGGCGTCCAGCGAGACGATGACCCGCGCGTTCTGCAGGCGGTAGACCGTGTTCACCGGGCGGCCAAAGGCCGTGACCGCGCCCGCCCGGACGCTGTCCCGGTTGACCGGGTCGTAGTGGTGCCAGCGCGCCGCCGGAAACTTCGCCAGAACGTCCGCGCGCTGCGCCGCGAGCGTGGGCGACGTCACCGTCCCGCTCAGCACGCGCAGACCCGCGCCCTGCTTCGCGCGCTGCTCCTTGAGCCGGGGCCGCAGCGCGTCCACGAACTGGTCCCAGGTGGCGTACTCGCCCCGGTCGGTGATTCCCTGCGCGCGGTCCGGGTCGTAAAGGGAGAGGATCTCCGCCTGCTCGAAGACGTCGGTCGCGCCCAGGCTGGCCGGGTGGCGGGGGTTGCCCTCGATCTTGACGGGACGACCCTCGTACGACTTCGCCACGACGCCGACGGCGTACCCGTTGCGCGGCAGCGCGGTCGCGAAGGCGAGCGGCCTGCCGGTGACCAGGTCCTCGGGCGAGCGGACGAACGGGACCGCCTTGGTGTTGGGCAAGATGCGGCAGCCGGAGAGGCCCGCCAGCGCCAGCGCCGCCCCGCCAAGGGTCAGGAACCGGCGGCGGTCCATGCCGAGCAGCGAGGAGCGGTTCGGGAACTCGTCGTCCACCCACTCCTGGAACTCGGGAGTTTCGGCGATCTCTTCGAGGGAGCGCCAGAGCTGCTTGCCGCGCTTGCCTTCCAGACGGGCGCTCAGGCGCGCGAGGGCGGGGCCGTTATTCGGGGACTGTTCGCTGTCAGAATGCATCGTTTAGACTTTGTGTCCGGGTTCTTCGCTGCTTCGCCGTCAGGCGTCGATTATCGGTGGCAGATGTTGCAGTCGGTGAGCGCGCGCTCCTGGACGTGGTACTCCGCGGCCAGCTTCTTGCCCTCGTTCAGCTCCGCCGCGCTCCGCTTGTACTGGCGTCCCGCCGCGAGCGACGCCTCCTCGGGGGTCAGCTTGTCGCCGCGCTGGATCTTCTGGTAGAGGTTCCACACGAACTCGGGCTTGTTGACGTAGTTCTCCGGGTTGCGATGGCACTCGAGACACCACTTCATCTGGAACTGGTTGCCCTTGTAGGCCATCTGCATCGCCTGGACCGGCCCGTGGCAGTTGTTACACGAGACGCCGCGCTTGACGTGGATGCTGTGGTTGAAGTAGACGAAGTCGGGGACCTCGTTGAGCTTTACCCACTTGAGCGGGACGTTCTTCGTGTAGCTCTCGCGGATCGGCTCCAGCAGGGGGCTGTTGGTCCAGACCTGCGAGTGGCAGGACATACAGGTGTGGGTCGTGGGGTAGCCGGCGCTCGCCGACTTCTCGACCGACGTATGGCAGTAGCGGCAGTCGATCCCGAGTTCATTCACGTGGTGCTGGTGGCTGAACGGGACGGGCTGCTCGTACGGAACGCCGACCTTCGTGATGTAGGAGGAGTTCGTGAACTGCGAACCTCCGACGATCAGGCCGAGCGGGGCGAGCGCACCGACGGCGAGGCTCACGAGGGCGAGCGTGTTGTGGCTGGGTCGAAATATCTGTGCCATGGCGAATTCGGTCTACTATTCCACGAGCGGAATCGTAATCCTTCTCGGGTGCCCTGCGGAACGCACGGCGCGTGGGCGACGGAGGGGAATTGGGATGTCCGGCAAACCCCTACTTTGTACACTATTTCACGATGTTTGACAAGCGGGGCGGCGGGAACTCTTCCGCGCCGTTTCGTGTCTCTGCTAACTCCATACCCGTTACGCCGCCGGAGCGGGCGTCGCGCCGCGGCGGCGCATCCGTGCGGCGGCGCTCAGTGCCAGGAATACCGCCGCCATGACCCCGACGCCCTGCCAGAACACGCCCGCCTTCTCCAGGGCGAGCGCCAGGAAGAGCAGCGCCAGATACGCCATCGCGTACAGGTGCATCGAGACGGCCCGCGGGCGGTCGATGCGGACGTACAGTTGCAGGCTGCGCGCGATCAGCACCAGGTTCAGCACCAGCGCCGCGCCGATGTACTGCCACCCCACCAGCCCCTGCGCCAGCGGCAGCATTGAGATCACCGCCGTCAGCACCGAGTAGAGGGCGATCTGTATCACGGTCACCCGCTCGCCGAGCACCACGGGCAGCATCGGGACGCCCGCCGCCTTGTAGTCGTCCTTGATTAGCAGCGCGAGCGCCCAGAAGTGGGCCGGCGTCCACACGAAGATGATCGCGAACAGGTACCACGCCAGCGGGCTCAGGGACCCGGTGACCGCGGCCCAGCCCACCAGCGGCGGGAAAGCGCCCGCCGCGCCGCCGATCACGATGTTGTGCCAGGTGCGCCGCTTCAGCAGCAGCGTGTAGACCAGGACGTAGAAGACCAGACCGGCGAGCGAGAGCATCGCCGACAGGAGGTTCGCCGCCGCGAACAGCACCGCGAACGAGCCGACCGCGAGCGCGAGGCCGAAGAGCAGGACGCGGCCCGAGGGAATGAGCTGCGTCACTGTAGGGCGGCCCGACGTGCGCTTCATGATGCCGTCGATGTCCCGGTCGATCACCATGTTGATCGCGTTCGCCGAGCCCGCCGCCATGTACCCGCCCAGGGCGACCGCCAGGAACAGGCCCGTGTCCGGCCAGCCGCCCGCCGCCATCACCATCGCGGTAAGGGTCGTGAAGAGGAGCAGGCTGATGACGCGCGGCTTTGTCAGAAGGACGTAGTCCCTCCAGGTCGGGCGCGCGCTCGCCAGGAGTTCCGGCGATTCCGCCTGCACCCCCACCGGGCTGAGTTCCACCTGCGCCACGCTCCGGGAGGTGGCCGCGGCGGTGAGCAGGACCGCGTATATCCACACGATGTCCGCCACCAGCAGGTGTAGTACCTGCATCCAGACCGGGGCCTTCAAGAAGACGTTCAACCCGCCGAGGGCGCACTGGAAGAGGAACAGGTAGGCGACCGCGTGGGCGTAGCGTTTCACCGCGGGCGAGGGGCGCAGGTGGGCGGTCAGCCCCGCCATCAGAAGCAGGTACAGCCCGACCGACCCCGCGATGTACGGGTGCAGGAGGCGCATCTTCTGGAGGAAGTGCGCGGACGCCCCTAGGCTCTGCCGCATGGCGTCCGCGTGGTGGGCTTCCGGGCGGGAGAAACTTCGCTTCGCCGGGCAGGGGGCGGTCGGCGTCGGACTCGCCATCGCTTTCGCGGCGATGATGCTGCTCGGGGCCTCGGGGGCGGTGACCGCGCTCGGCGACACGCTCTTC
>DATLHN010000788.1:0-2710 GCA_035539875.1 Armatimonadaceae bacterium | reverse complement strand
GAACTGACCGAGCGGACAATCCGCCGCGGGCGCGGTACAGTGCTCCTTAGAAACCAACACCCCGAGGAGTTTCCCACCGTGGCGGACAACAGCCGCAGCCGAACCATCACCGAGGGCGTCGAGCGCGCCCCGAACCGCTCCATGCTCCGCGCCGTCGGCTTCTCCGACGAAGACTTCCAGAAGCCCATCGTCGGCATCGCGAGCGCGCACAGCACGATTACGCCTTGCAACATGGGCATCGCCCCACTCGCGGCGCGCGCCGAGGCGGCTGCCCGCGAGGCGGGGGCCATGCCCCAGACCTTCGGCACCATCACCGTCAGCGACGGCATCAGCATGGGAACCGAGGGCATGAAGTACTCCCTCGTATCGCGGGAAGTGATCGCCGACTCTATAGAGACGGCGGTCATGGCGCAGAGCATGGATGGCGTCCTCGCGATCGGCGGCTGCGACAAGAATATGCCCGGCGCGATGATCGGCATCGCCCGCATGAACATCCCGAGCGTCTTCGTCTACGGCGGCACGATCAAGCCGGGCAAGTACCACGGCAAGGACCTGACGGTCGTCTCGGTCTTCGAGGCCGTCGGCGCGTACTCGGCCGGGAAGATGGGCGACGAGGAGCTGCGCGGCATCGAGTGCAACGCGATCCCCGGCGCGGGCTCCTGCGGCGGGATGTACACCGCGAACACGATGTCTTCCGCCTTCGAGGCGATGGGCATGAGCCTCCCCTACTCGTCCACGATGGCGGCCGAGGACGCCGAGAAGGCGGAGAGCGCGGCGGAATCGGCGCGCGTCCTCGTGGACTGCATCCGAAACCAGCGGCTCCCGCGTCAGATCCTGACCCGGAAGGCGTTCGAGAACGCCATCGCGCTGAACATGGCGGTCGGCGGCTCCACGAACGCCGTCCTGCACCTGCTGGCCATCGCGCACGCGGCGGAAGTGCCCCTGACCATCGACGACTTCGAGGCGATACGCGCCCGGGTCCCCGTCCTTTGCGACCTGAAGCCGAGCGGCAAGTACGTGGCGTACGACCTGCACCACGCGGGCGGAATCCCGCTGGTGATGAAGATGCTGCTCGTCAACGGCCTCCTGCACGGCGACTGCCTGACGATCACGGGTCAGACCATCGCGGAGGTACTGGCGGACGTGCCCGAGACGCCGCGCGCCGACCAGGACGTCATCCGGCCGTTCGACCGGCCGATCTACGCGCAGGGGCACCTCGCGGTCCTGAAGGGCAACCTCGCGGAAGAGGGCGGCGTCGCCAAGATCACCGGCGTCAAGGAGCCGCGCATCACCGGACCTGCGCGCGTCTTCGACTCGGAAGAGGCGTGCCTGGAGGCGGTCCTCGCCGGGAGGATTGGCGCGGGCGACGTCGTGGTGGTGCGCTACGAAGGGCCGAAGGGCGGTCCGGGGATGCGCGAAATGCTCGCCCCCACCTCCGCGATCATCGGAGCGGGCCTCGGCGACAGCGTGGGCCTCATCACCGACGGCCGCTTCTCCGGCGGGACCTACGGCCTCGTCGTCGGGCACGTCGCCCCCGAGGCGGCGGTCGGCGGCACCATCGCGCTCGTCCAAGAGGGCGACAGTATCACTATCGACGCCGAGGCCCGCCTGCTCCAGCTCAACGTCGCCGAGGACGAACTTGCCCGCCGCCGCGCCGCCTGGCAGCCGCGCGACAACGGCTATCACCGCGGCGTACTGGCGAAGTACGCCGCCCTCGTGTCTTCCGCCAGTCTCGGTGCGGTCACCGATTTGAACCTGGTAGCGGAGAACTAATTCGGAATGCGGTTCGGGTACCCGTCCGCATCCAGACGGGTACCCGAACCAGAGGAACGACATGGAGACACAAACGCCGCCTCTGCCGGAGCTCGGACAGAGCGTGCCCGCCCGGGCCGGGGACCTGGCGGCCGACGCGGAGGCGCTCGCGCTGGCCGAACGGGTGAAATCGTCCGCGAACTGGTTCTACTGGATCGTGGGGCTCTCGGCCCTCAACTCCATCCTGTACATCTCCGGCGTGGGCTTTGGCCTGGCGGTCGGTCTGAACGCGACGCGAATCATCGACGAACTGGTCTCCGAAGCCAGCGGCGCGGCGCGGTTCCTGCCCCTGCTGTTCGCGCTCATTCCGCTCGGCTTTTTCGCCCTCCTCGGATACCTGGCCCCTCGCTTTCGGGCCGCGTTCGTCGTCGGTTTCATCTTCTACCTGATCGACGCGGTGCCTTCCCTCCTCCTCAAAGACTGGATCGGCCTGGCGATGCACGCCTGGGTGCTGTTCTCATTCTTTACCGGGTTCCGGGCAGCGGGCGAACTATCTCGCCTGCGGTCCTCGAACGCCTCCGGCGTCGTGCGCGCCTGCGTTTCCGCCGCCACCGCCGCAACTTTAGGGAGGTCCCGCGTGTCTGATTCACGGGTATCTCCCGGTAAGGAGGAGCGGCATGAAAGCGGTACGTGACGGAATCCTGCTGGTCATCGGGGCGGTGGCCGTGTCTCTGACGCAGGTGTGGTACTTCTATCCGCTTCTGCCGGAGCGCGTCGCGTCGCACTTCGGACCGGACGGGCGCGCGGACGGCTGGACGGCGAAGGACGCCTTCATAGGCGTGAGCGTCGGGACCATCCTCTTCCTGTCCGTCTTCATGTCGGCGCTGAGCGCGCTGATCGCGCGCATTCCGGACGAGGCGATCAATCTCCCGAACAAGGAGTACTGGCTGGCCCCCGA
>DATLHN010000787.1:0-4130 GCA_035539875.1 Armatimonadaceae bacterium | reverse complement strand
CGCGCCCGGTGTCCAGCGGCGGCGGGGCTTTTTTCGCCCCGGGCGTCTGGGCGCGGGCCGGTGACGGGAGCGCGGCAGCGGCTGCAGCGGCGGCGAGAGCGAGAAGCGGGACGGCGCGGGGGGAACGTCGGGCAGGCATACGGTCGTACCGTTCGCCGCCGCCGCTTCCGCGCTCCCGTCACCGGCCCGCGCCCAGACGCCCGGGGCGAAAAAAGCCCCGCCGCCGCCGCTGGACACCGGGCGCGACCGCTGGGTGGCGACCGACGCGCTCGGGCGCACGCTGCCGACGTTCGCCGAGGCCGGGCCGCCGCGCGCCGGGCGCACCGTCGGGATGTTCTACTTCCTCTGGCTCGGCGAGCACGGCTCCGCCGGGCCGTACGACATCACGAAGATCCTGAAGCAGGACCCCGGCGCGATGCAAAAGCCCGACAGCCCGCTCTGGGGCGCGCTCGGCGTGCCGCACCACTGGGCCGAGTCTGTCTTCGGGTACTACCGCTCCGACGACCCGTGGGTGCTGCGCAAGCACGCGCAGATGCTGTCCGACGCCGGGGTGGACGTCGTGGTCTTCGACGTCACCAATCAGCTGACGTACCCGCGCAGCTACAACGCGCTCTGCCGCGTCTGGTCGCAGGTGCGCGCCGAGGGCGGGCGGACGCCGCAGATCGCGTTCCTGTGCCCGTTCGGCAGCCCCGCCGCCGTGGTCGAATCCCTGTACGACGACCTGTACGGACCGGGCCGCCACGCCGACCTCTGGTTCCGCTGGCAGGGCAAGCCGCTCATCATGGCCGACCCCGCCGCGATCCGCCCCGAAGCCCTGCGGACGTCGCGCCGCACCCCGGGCCTGCTGGAGAAGGGCCGGACGTACGGCCAGTCGTTCACCGCGACCGCCCCCTTCACCGGCGTCGGCGGGTCGTTCCCGACCTACAGCTCCACCGGCTCCCGCTTCACCCTCTCGCTCTACGAGGGCGCGAAGCCCGGCGGGAAGCTGCTGCGGCGGCAGACGTTCCCGAACGCGAAGGACAACGCCGTGGCTCTGCTCGAAGACCCGGTCAGCTCGCTCTCGTTTCCGCCGGGCGCGTACTACCTGGAGATGACCGCGCCGGTCGGGACGGTCGGCTGGTGGAGCGAGTCGGGCGACCGCTACGCCGGGGGCCAGGCCTGGGAGGACGGCGCTCCCGCGTCCGGCGACCGGACGCTCTACCTGCGCGACGCCGGTCAGGAGAGCGCGACCGCCCGCCTGGACGCGTCCGGCGGCATGACCGCGGAGCAGGCGGCGGCGCGGGCGGCCCGGCTGCGCGCCTTCTTCACCTTCCGCAAGCCGCAGCCGGACTACTTCGCGGGCCAGACCGCCCCGAACCAGTGGGGCTGGCTGGAGGTGTACCCGCAGAAACCGTTCGGGAAGAGCGCCGACGGCAAGCGCCCGGAGCAGCTCCCGGTCGGGGTCGCCCAGAACGCGGCGGACGGAAAGCTGAGCATGCTGAGCCACCCGCGCGCGCACGGGCGCAGCTTCCACGACGGCGCGCAGCCGCCCCCGGAGAAGCGCGACCACGCCGGGCGCAACTTCGCCGAGCAGTGGCGGCGCGCGCTCAGCCTCGACCCGGATTTCGTCTTCGTCACCGGCTGGAACGAGTGGATCGCGGGCCGGTTCGACGCCACCGCCCCGTTCTACGACCCGGGCCCGGTAAACTTCGTGGACCAGTTCGACCACGAGTTCAGCCGCGACATCGAGCCGGTGGTCGGCGGGCACGGCGACGCCTACTACTACCAGTTCGCCGCGTACGTCCGCCGCTACAAGGGGGTCCGCCCTCCCCTGCCGCCCGCCGCGCCCCTGACCACGAACGCGCGCGCCCTTGCCATCGACGGACGCTTCGCGGACTGGCAGGCCGTCGGCACGGCGAAGGGGGCCGGGGCCGCGTACGAGGACGACCGCTTCGACGACGCTCCGCGCGACCACCCCGCCTGGAGTGCGAGCGTCGGCGCGAACGGCCGCTACGTCAACCGCAGCGCGGTCAACGACATCACCACGCTCAAGGTGGCGCACGACGCCCGCTACGTCTACTTCTACGCCCGCACGCGCCGCCCGGTCCGCGACGGGAATGGCCCCGGCACCCTCGCCCTGACCCTCACGACCGGGGATGGCCGGAAGACCCTGCTCCGCATCCCGGGCGGCAGTTCCGGCAGCGGCGGCGTGCGTCGCGCGCTCCGCGGCTCCGAGGTGGAGGTCGCCGTTCCCCGGGCCGCGCTCGGCTTCAAGCCCGGCGCTCCGATCGCCCTCGCCTTCCAGTGGCGCGACCACGTCGGCGACGCGGACGCGGACCCGCTGAACCTGTACCGCAACGGCGACGCCGCGCCCAACGGCCGCTTCCGCTACGTGTACCGGGGGCGGTAAAGGCCGCTGGCCGACCCCCGGACTCTCGTTCCGGACTCTCACCCCCCGCCCTCGTCCCTCGGGCGACCCCCTCTCTCGCTTGCGAGAGAGGGTGGCGAGCCTAAGCGAGCCGGGTGAGAGTCCGTCTACTGCCGGGGATCGAAGCTGCCGTGGAGGACCGGCGGGTTCGCCGACGGGTCCTGGAACCAGACCTGCTTCCAGCGCGCCCACTTCGCGTGGCCGTCCAGGTAGAGCGCGTTGAAGCCGTCGCTGTGGCGGCGCAGCGCCAGGTTCCGCGCCTCGTCCTTCGCGTCGTCGAAGCTGCCGGGGTGCATGCCCGCGTACGCGCCCGGGTACCACGGCGCGAACGCCGCGAACGCCGGGTCGTAGCGCCAGAAGTAGGGCGCGAAGTGGTCCTTCAGGTTCTGGTCGCCGCTCTCGGTCAGCGCGATGACGCTGGCGGGCCGGGCGATCGCGCCGAGCGTCGGGTACGGGTTGTCCGCCTTGAGCCAGGCGTTGAAGGCGTAGCTGGTGACGAACCGGTCGTCGGCGTCCGAATTCCACCGCGCGCTGTCGTCGCTCGGGCAGCGCAGGATCGGCTTGTTCTTGAGGTACGGCTGCATCGCCCGGGTCCACGACTCGGCGAGCGTGGCGGACTGCGTGTAGTCGGCGAACGAGACGAACGGCAGCGCCTCGTCGCTGTCCTGCGCGTACATCATCAGCGCCGCGCCCATCTGCTTGAGGTTGGAAAGGCACGCCGTCTGCCGCGCCTTCTCCCGCGCCTGCGCGAAGACCGGGAAGAGGATCGCGGCGAGGATGGCTATTATCGCTATCACGACGAGCAGTTCGATCAACGTGAAAGCGGTCACGCCGGGCGTGACGGCGGAGCTTTCGCGGCGCGTGAAGGCGGGCGGGCGCGGGAACGGCGCGCCCCCCGAGGGCGACGCCGGCGACGTTGTGTTCCTGGGAGGCGGCTGCTGCATGGGTCCATTGTACCCGCCCGCCGGCGATACCGGCTAACGCGCGCGGGCGGGAGCGTCCGCGGCGAGCAGCGCGCTCCGCGCGGCGGCGACGTCCTCGTAAACCGAAAGCAGCGTGTGCAGGCCGAGGCGGGTGAGCTTTTGCGCCACGACCGGCCGCGCGCCCGCGACGGCGAGGCGGACGCCGCGCCGGGACGCGTCCCGCCACAGCCCTAGGAGCCAGGCGACCGCCTCCTCGTCCAGGTAGTCGGCCGCGGAAAGGTCGAGCAGCAGCGCCCGGATTCGCGCGACCGCCAGGTAGCGATTGGCCGCGCGGCCCATTGCCTGGCTGCGCAGGGCGTCGATCTCGCCTACCGGCGCGGCGACGACGGCGATTTCGTCCTGCTGCATCTCTCCCCCTTCCTGCGCTCCGCGCGAGCGCTCTTGCGTTCCGGGGAGCTTGCGCGCGCTGCGGTAACGCCGCCCGCTTTACCCCGTAACCCTACGGTATCCGTAATTACCCCCGGTTAAACGGACTATGCAGAGGTACACAGGCGGGCGGCCCAAACGCCGCGGGGCCGGGTACCCGAATGGGTACCCGGCCCCGGCGCGCGAGCAGTCGCGGATGCGGGGTCAGTCGCCGGCGGCCTTACCGCGTCGGCGTCGCGAGCGAAGGACGAGACCGAGCAGTCCGCCGCCTAACACGACGCCGAACGCCACCGCGCCCGGCTCCGGGACCGGCGTGATCCCGGTGGCGGGGCGGCCGCCACTCTCGATGCCGCCGCCGCCGCCGGGATCACGCC
>DATLHN010000786.1:0-5905 GCA_035539875.1 Armatimonadaceae bacterium | reverse complement strand
GTCCTGGACGTACTGCACCACGGCCAGGCCCAGCTGCTTCATGTTGCTCATGCACGAGGTCTGGCGCGCCTTCTCGCGGGCCTGGGCGAACACCGGGAACAGGATCGCCGCCAGGATCGCTATGATGGCGATCACCACGAGAAGCTCGATCAAGGTAAACGCCCTTGAGGTACCGCGAAAATAACGACGTTGTTTCATAACGGACTCCTTACAATAACAGAACGGGTCTAATGCGAAGAAACGGTCGGCGGGCCGCTGGACCCGCGGACGATCAGCGTGGTCGGGACCTGGTGCCGCACCGGCACCGGGTCGGGTATCGCGGCGAGGCGGTGGGCCTCGGTGTGAAGGCGGGCGTACAGCCGCCGGACCGCCAGCCTCCCCATAAACTCCTTGTCTACGTGAACCGTCGTCAGCGACGGGAAGGACGCCCCGGGGAACTGGACGTCGTCGAACCCCACGACACTCACCCGGCCGGGCACGTCTATCCCGAGTTCACGGCACAGGTCGAGGAGGATGAAGGCGTGCTGGTCGTTGGCGGCAAGGATCGCCGTCGGCCCGCCATCGCTTTGCAGAAGGCGCACGAGCCTCTCCCGGCGGTCCCCGTCGCTCGGGGCGGCGATCACCAGGGAAGGGTCGGGGACGATGCACGCCTCGGCCATGGCGCACAGCCAGCCGCGCCGCCGCTCGCGGAACGTGTTGACGTCGTCCTCCGCCAGGTAGAAGGCGATCCGCCGATGCCCGAGGCCGAGGAGGTAACGAGTAGCGGCGTGCGCCCCCCCGAAGCCGTCGGAGACGACACTCTCGAAGGGCTCGACGTTGTCGAGGTTGTCGACCAGGACGATGTCGGAGACGTGCCGCGCGAACAGTTCCAGGGCGCCCCGGTCCGCCGCCCCCACGAGCAGCAGGCCGCCGACCGCCTGCTCCAGTATCATGCGCGGGATTTCCTGCGCGACGCGATGCCGATCCGTCGTGTGGACGAGCACGTGGAGCCCCAGTGCGGCCGCTTCGTCCTGCGCCCCCGCGAGCACGGGCGAGTAAAAGTTGTTGGAGAAGACCGAGTCGCTGGAGTCCGCGGCGAAGAACTGGAACCCGATCGCGTCCCGCCGGATGTCGCCGTCGGGCGAGGGTGCCGGGCCGTAACTCTTCCCGCGGAATGTCGGAACCCTGGAGGAGCGAAGCCGGGGCGGCA
The DNA here is from genome assembly GCA_035539875.1 of Armatimonadaceae bacterium. Taxonomy (GTDB): domain Bacteria; phylum Armatimonadota; class Armatimonadia; order Armatimonadales; family Armatimonadaceae; genus CALEKU01. Next base: position 4,716 of record DATLHN010000786.1, on the reverse strand, counting down.
TGTAGTCGAGGCGGCGCGCGGCGTCCAGGACGCGTTTTTGCGTATCCTCGTTGATCAGCCCCGGGGAGGTAAAGGTGCGGGACACCGTCGCCGGTGAAACGCCTGCCTCCTTCGCCACGTCGCGAATGCTCGCCATGCCGCAATTGTACTACCGGACGCGCACATCCGACAAGGCTGTTGCAGTAGATTTCCTGAAAATTTTCATGAAACCGACCACGGAGACCGTGAAGCGTTTCACTACTGCTCCTCTGGGATAAAGGAGGTCTACCCCGGCATTCCGAACATAAAGGAGCAGGCTCACAGCGAGCCCACTACGGACGGGCGGGTTCCGAGAGTCAGGAGGCGTCAATGGCGAAGCTCATTCTGCTCGGTGGCGGTAAGATCGGCAATGCTATCGCGGCCATGCTCGGCGGCACGGGAGACTACCGGCTGACGGTGGCGGATCGAGACGCGGACAGTCTGAAGCGTCTGCCGGAAAGAAATGTGAGTACGCAGGTGCTCGACGTGTCGGACCCCGTCGCCCTCGGCGAGGCTATCCGGGGACACGATATCGTGGTCAGCGCGATGCCGTACCATTTGACGCCGGTGATCGCCGGGGCGGCGAAGGAGGCGGGGGCGCACTACTTCGACCTGACCGAGGACGTAGAGAGCACCCGCGCTGTGAAAGCCCTGGCGGCGGGCGCGGACACGGCCTTCGTCCCGCAGTGCGGCCTCGCCCCGGGGTTCATCTCGATCGTCGCGCACGCGATGACGAAGAAGTTCGACTCCCTGCGCGACGTCCACATGCGGGTAGGCGCGCTGCCGGTGTACCCGACGAACTCCCTCAAGTACAACCTGACCTGGTCGACGGACGGGCTCATCAACGAATACTGCAACCCGTGCGAAGCGATCGTGGACGGACGGCTGCGCGAAGTACCAGCCCTCGAAGAGACGGAGCACTTTTCGCTCGACGGCATCGACTACGAAGCGTTCAACACGTCGGGCGGCCTCGGCACCCTGTGCGAGACGCTCGAGGGGCGCGTCGAGAACCTGAACTACAAGACCGTACGCTACCCGGGCCACCGGGATATCATCAAGACACTGGTGCGCGACCTGCGACTCGGACTGCGCCGCGACATTTTCAAAGACGTGCTCGAGACCGCGATCCCCATCACCTACCAGGACGTCGTTCTGGTGTTCGTGACCGTATCGGGCCAGCAGCACGGGTACCTCACGCAGGAGAGCTTTGCCAAGAAGATCTACGCCCGCGAGGTCGAGGGACGATTGATGAGCGCCATCCAGGTGACGACCGCGGCCAGCATCTGCGCCATGGTCGATCTGCACGTCCAGGGCAAGCTGCCCCGGTGCGGCTTCGTGCGGCAGGAGCAGGCCGACCTGGAGTCGTTCCTGGCAAACCGGTTCGGCCGCGTCTACGCGTAGCAGGGCGCGCCCGGAGGAAGACCATGGAAACCGAGGTTCTGAATACGCTTGGCCTCTCGGCGGAAGCGCTGTCTCGCGGCGGCGACCTCGTCGCGCGCAGCCCGATCGACGGGAGCGAGATCGGACGCGTCCGAAGCGCCTCCCCGGAGGAGATCGACGCGGCGATCGGCGCGGCCGTCTCCGCGTTTCACCGCTGGCGCGACGTCCCCGCGCCGCGCCGCGGCGAGTTGATCCGTCTGTTCGGCGAGGAGCTGCGCGCGAACAAGGAGGCGCTCGGCCGCCTCGTCACGCTCGAAGCCGGGAAGATACTGCAGGAGGGGCTCGGCGAAGTCCAGGAGATGATCGACATCTGCGACTTCGCGGTCGGCCTGTCGCGGCAGTTGTACGGCCTGACGATCGCCTCCGAGCGTCCCGGGCACCGCATGGTGGAGACGTGGCACCCGCTCGGACCGGTCGGCGTCATCAGCGCCTTCAACTTCCCGGTCGCCGTGTGGGCCTGGAACGCCGCGCTCGCGATCGTGTGCGGCGATCCCGTGCTCTGGAAGCCGTCCGAAAAGACGCCCCTGACCGCGCTTGCCACGCAGAACCTCTTCGAGCGCGCGCGTGCCAGGTTCGGGCCGGACGCGCCACCCGCGCTGTCCCACGTCCTCCAGGGCGGGCGCGAGGTCGGCGAGAGGCTCGCGGGCGACGGGCGCGTGCCGCTGGTCTCGGCGACCGGCTCCACGCGGATGGGCAAGGCGCTCGCGCCGGTCGTCGCCGCGCGGCTCGGGCGCACCATCCTCGAACTCGGCGGCAACAACGCCATGATCGTCGCGCCGTCCGCCGACCTGAAGCTCGCGGAGCGCGCGATCACGTTCGCGGCGGTCGGCACCGCGGGCCAGCGCTGCACCTCGCTGCGCCGCCTGATCGTCCACAAGTCGGTGCGCGCGCAAATCGTGTCCCGCCTGAAAGCGGTTTACGACGGCATCAGGATAGGCGATCCGCGGGAGGAAGGGACGCTCGTCGGCCCGCTGATCGACCGGGCCGCGTTCGAGGGCATGACCGCCGCGCTGGAGCAGGCGAAGGCCGAGGGCGGCAAGGTGCACGGCGGCGGACGCGCCCTCGCCGACCGCTTCCCGGAAGCCTACTACGTACACCCGGCCCTTGTCGAAATGCCGGGGCAGAGCCAGGTCGTGCGGCGCGAGACGTTCGCCCCGATCCTGTACGTGCTCGGCTACGAAGACTTCGACGAGGCGGTCGCCCTCCAGAACGGGGTGGCGCAGGGACTATCCTCCTGCGTCTTCACGCGCGACCTCCAGGAAGCGGAGCGTTTCCTCGCCGCGTCCGGCAGTGACTGCGGCATCGCGAACGTCAACATCGGCCCGAGCGGCGCGGAGATCGGCGGCGCGTTCGGCGGCGAGAAGGAGACGGGCGGCGGGCGCGAGTCCGGCTCCGACTCCTGGAAGGCGTACATGCGCCGCCAGACTGCCACCGTCAACTACTCGAATGCCCTCCCCCTCGCCCAGGGCATCCAGTTCGCCACCGATTAACCTGCCTCCGTCACTGCACGGGGTAGCCTATGCGGAAGGTCACGCGGCCGTCCGGGAGGCGCTCGATCTCGCTCAGGTAGAGAGGAAGGCCGCCGCCCAGCAGCGCCTTGCTCGACGGTGTCGTGAGCGGCGTGAACGCCCGGTTCGAGGCGCTCGGATACGGCACCGACGAGGCGAACGAGCGTGGCCCGAGCGGTCCCTCCACTCCCGTGGACTCCTCCAGGAAGGGGCGGCCCCGCACCACGCGCCAGATCAGTAATCCTTCGCCCGGCAGTTTGGCGTCAAAGCCGGTCTTCCGGCGCACCTCCAGCAGGAAGTATTCGCTTCCGTCGGGGCGGATCGGGACTTTGAAGCACTCCGCGTCCGACCCCTCCACCGGCGAGAGCACAAGGTGCTGCGGCACGCGCGGGTCGAGGACGGTCGGTTTGAGCCAGCCCATCTGCTCCTTGCACCACGCCGACGGGTGCTGCGGCTGCCCCTGGCCGAGCTGCGACGCCATCAGGCACCACTGGCCGAGTCCTTCGCTTCCCTCGACGCCGGGCGCGGGGTAGAGGTCGGGCAGGCCGAGCATGTGCCCGAACTCGTGGCAGGCGACACTGATGTCGGTCATGCGGCCGGCCTGCGCCAGTTCCGGCAGGATGAAGTAGGACAGCCGCTTGCCGCGGAACGAGACGCTGGAGCGGTGCGGCCAGAACAGGTTCCCGCGCCGGGCCGCCCCGCGCCCGCCCGCGTACAGGAACATTACCCCGTCGAAACCGTCCAGGGCGTTCTCCCCCTCGCGCGCGGCGAGCTGCTCCAGCGTCTTTGCTAGAAGCGTCCGATCGCCGGTGCCTACGGCGTAGTCGGCACGCTTCTTCTCCGCCGTCACCCAGGGGAAGACGCGTCCCTCCACCTTCAGCTTCCCGGCGGAGACCTCGCGGAAGTAGTCGTTGAGGCTGCCGTGCACAGTCTGGCCCGTGGCGCTCCTGGTCGTGTACGTGCCCGTGCTGAACAGGCTGTCGGCCCACGCCTGGTCCGAGACGGCGGCATCGCGCGGGGTGTCCGGGAAGCTGAGGCCGATCACGGCGAGGCGGTAGACGCCCTTGCGGAAGACCCCGGCGCGGCGGTACGACGCGATGTCCGTGCCGGGCGTAGGATCCCCGCCCAGCGTCACCCGCGCCTCCATCGGCCTGCCCGCCCGGAGGTACGCGACGGTGACCGTGTCGCCCGGGGCGTAGGCGGCGAATAGGTCCGTCGCCGTCGCCGTCGGCAGGACGTTCTCGTCGCCGATGCGCACCAGTACGTCCCCCGCCCGCAGACCGGCGCTGGCCGCGGGCTGGCCGCGCTGCACCTGTCCCAGCACCACGCCGTCGCCGCCGGGCGACTCGCGAACGGTCGCCCCCAGCAGCGCGCGCTTTCCGCTCAGTCGGCGCGGAAGGCTCTGCGCCCCCAGCACCACGGCGCGCGTCGCCTCCGCGCCGCCCTTCTTCGCGTCGGCGGCGACCGTTCGTACGGTCAGGCGCACGGTTTCGCCAGGGGAAAATGTGAGGAGGGTCTCGCGGGCGTCCGCGGCCGAAGTGACGCGGGCGTCGTTGATGCGCAGCAGCACGTCGTCCGCCCGCACCCCCGCGGCGGACGCGGGCGAGCGTGGGTCCACGTGCGACACCACGACCGGTCCGGCGTTCGCCGCCTGATGCAGCGCGATACCCAGATACCCCGTCTGCCCGCCCCGATCGGACGCGCCGCCGGAATCCCCCGCACGGACCAGCGCGGCCGCGTCGCTGCGTAC
>DATLHN010000785.1:0-3657 GCA_035539875.1 Armatimonadaceae bacterium | reverse complement strand
CGATCGCCAGGGCGTCTTTCAGCACGATGCGCACCACTCTCGTCATGGCGGGGAACCTCCGTCGCGCCCGCGAAAATCGGTTAGGCCGGGCAGCGGGTCGCGCGACTGACTAAGGGGGCGGGCGGCGCGCGCTCGGTCACGACGCGCCGCGACGCCAATCCGGACCCGCCCCGACGGAGTTTCTACCCCATGAACGGCAACAACGGCAACGGCAGCGAGGGCGCGGAGGATGCCGGGTGCGGCCCGGCGTGCGAGATCGAGCGTGACCCGGACACCGGCGAGATCACGGCGGTCCGCATCGAACCTTCGGACGGGGGCGACGACCCCGGACGTTCGGACGACACGCTGCGGCGGCTGCTCGAAGGCGCGGGCGCGTCCTCCGACGAGGCGGAGTTTTACGTCACCCGGTTCCTCCCCTCGCTGGGGACGCGCCGGTCCCCCGGGGCGGGCGGCGCGGGCGGCCAGTCCGCGAAATAACCCCCGGCGGGCCGCTCCGGAGCGGTCTTCCGGTGGCATAATGAGGGGATGGTGACACAGGCGCGGCGTGCCCATTGAAGCGCGCGCCCGTAAGGAGATCGAAGACCATGGACCGCGTCGCCGCCGCCCTGCTGCTCGTGTTCGGCTGCGCCGTCGGGCTGAAGCTGCCCGACTTCGACCACTCGTTCCGCTGGCTGCCCCTGATCGACCACCGCTCGCTCCTGACCCACAGCCTCCTTGTGCCGCTGCTGGTGCTTTACGCCGTCCGGAGGCAGCTCGGGCGGGAGGAGGGCACGCCCGCGCGTCTGATGCTGATGGGCATGGGCCTCGGGATTGCGGTACACCTCGCCTTCGACCTGTTCGCGGGCCGGTGGTCGGGCTACGCGCTGCTCCACGTCCCGTTCTACGGACGGCTGGGGGGAGGGGCGTCGCGCTTCCTGCTCCTGGCGGGGGTGCTGGGCGGCCTGTACCTGTCGTGCCGCCTTCTCCGGAGCACGGGGGACCTCGCGCTCGCGCTGCTCTCGCTGGCCGTGCTGTACGGGGTCAGCGCCGCCGCACAGCCGCACCTTTCGTTTTACGCGCTGGTGACCCTGGTCCCCGCCGCGCTCCTCGCCTTCGTCCTGCCGCCACGGTCGACCACCGCGGGTCGGCACGACGGAGCGGCGACCGGTGCAGGCGCGAACGCGCTCTGACGACACGCGGAAGTCAAATCGCCCGGGTGAATCTGTCGATTTCCGGCCCGACCGTTCGACAATACGTCAAGAGCCGTTTTCAAGGAGGAAAGGACGCCGTCCGTAGATCGCCATGAAGATAACCTGGCCTCCAGACGTTATCGCGCGGTATCGCGCGCACTTCGACAAAACGCGTGCTTCGATCGGCGACGACCTGCACTCAATCCTCGACCACTTCGGCGCGCCGTCGGCCCCCGGGGCCGAACTCCTGTTGGAGCGGGTCGTCACCTGGTGCGTGTATGTCGAAAAGCCTCTGTCGCTGCCGGAGCGGATGATCGTGGGCGCCACCGCCCTTCGGTCCGACGTGCAGAACGGCGGCTTCCACCAGTACTTCGTCAACGACGCGGGGGATTACTGGGAGGACGTGCTCTACACGCTGCGGGCGGGGGGCGACGCGGACGGCGAGCGGCACCTTCTGGAAACCGTGCGCGTCTTTCCGGACGCCCGCCCTTCGGCCGACCGCGCGGCGCGCAACGCCCAGCTTGAAGCCATAGAAGCGCGGGACGGGGCGGCGATGTGGGCGCACTTCGACCGACAGGACGCGCTGTACTACGCGCGGGACCCCGACCCCGGTGGCTACCCGACGGAGGAAACGCTCTGGTCGGCGCTGCGCCGGGTTCCGAACGAGCGATTCATTCCGTACATCGAAGGCGGCGATTCATGAAGTACCTGGTAGCCATTCACCACCCCGACGACTACGACCCGTCCGTCGAGGACGAGGCCATGACGCGCGACATCGACGCGCTCAACGACGAGATGGTCGCCGCGGGCGTCCGGCTCTTCGTCGGCGGACTGCACGCGCCGGACCGCGCGAAGTCGCTGCGTCCCCAGCCCGGCGGCGGCGGGGTGCTCGTCACCGACGGCCCGTACCTGGAGACGAAGGAGCACGTCGGCGGACTCTGGGTACTGGAAGTCGCGGACCCGGACGAGGCGCTGGCGTGGGGTCGCAAGGCCGCCGTCGCCTGTCGCGCGCCGGTCGAGGTGCGCCCGTTCCACGGGTGAAGGAACCGCCGCCGGAGGGGCGGGGAGCCGGAACCCTATTCCCGGCTACTGCGCGGGCAGGCGGGACGGCCGCGCCGCGTTGTCTTCTTCGCCTTCGCTCCCGGTTCTGATGACGAACGCTCGCAGCCCGGCCATCTTGCCGTCGCGGAATTGCCAGACGTCGCAGTACGGGGAGTCCGCCGTCGCGCCGCCTTCGTCCTTCGTCGCGATGCGGCCGATCGCCACGACGAAGTCGCCCTCGGCAATCAGGTGCGCGACCGAGAACCGGGGCGGCTCCGCGTAGGCCGTCTCCATCCACCGGCGGACGGCCTCCTTGCCCTCCAGGGTCCGCTCGCCGACGAACTCCCAGCGCGTGTCGTCGGTGCAGAACGCCAGGAACCCCTCGTTGTCGCCGCGGGCGACGGCCTCGTTCGCCGCCTCCAGGGTCGCCTTGTTTCTCTCGCTCGTTTCGGACATGGTCAAAACGGAGTGTACCCAAAACGCATCGGGTCGATTACGCCGCGGCGTCGCGGCAGGCGGCGTCGAGGCGGGCGGACGCCTCGGCGATGGCCGCGTCGTCGTGGCTGAAGTTGACGTAGGAGACGTCGTACAGTGAGACGCCGTTTCGGTAGGCGGCGCGCAGGAACCGCTCGCGCACCGCGGCGCGGTCCGGCCCGTCGAAGGTGAGGGCGGGGCACGGCCAGAAGCCGCGCACCTCCGCGTTAACCCCGTGCGCCCGGAACGAGCGGTTCAGGTTTCCCCAGAGGGTTTCACCCTGCCGCCACAGGTGGGCGACGACGTCCCGCTCGGCGTAGACCCGCATCACGGCGCGCGCGGCGGCCAGCGAGAGCGTCTCCCCGCCGAAGGTGGAGGAGACGATGGCGCGGTCGAGAGCGCCCATCACGTCGCGCCGCCCGACGTAGGCCGACAGCGGCAGGCCGTTGGCGATGCCCTTGCTGAAGACGGACAGGTCCGGGACGACGCCGAAGCGCTCCTGCACGCCGCCGACGGCGATACGGAAGCCGGTGACGATCTCGTCGAGGACGAGCAGCGCGCCCGCCCGCTCGGTCCGCTCGCGCAGCGCGGGGTAGAACGTCGCGCCCGCCGCCATGGTCGCGTAGTCCGCGGCGACGACCACCGCCGCGATCTCGCCCGGGTATGCGGTGAAGTAGGCGTCCAGCGTCTCCAGGTCGTTCCAGGGGCAGGCGTGGTGCAGCGCGCTCAGCGCCGCCGGGACCCCGGGCGGGGGCGACCCGCCGCCTCCCTCGCGGCCCGGCAGGGTGACGCCGCCCGCCGCCAACGCGTTCAGCCAGCCGTTGTAGCCGATCTGGACGACGCGGTCGCGCCCGGTGACGCAGCGCGCGATGCGGATGCAGGCCGCGAGCGCCTCGCCGCCGGTCTTGAGGAAGCGCGCCTGCTCCGCGCCGGGGATGCGCTCGATCAGCATCTCGGCGACCTCGCCCTCCAG
>DATLHN010000784.1:0-1939 GCA_035539875.1 Armatimonadaceae bacterium | reverse complement strand
CGGCACTGTCGTCCTGCCCGAGACGCGCAACTACTACGAGACGGTAGAACGCGTCGCCGCGGACCCTGTCCGCCGGGCGAAGCTGGTAATCCTCGTAGCGAACTTCTCCTCCTCGACGGCGACCGAGAACCTGACCCAGTACGAGGCGACGATGCGCCACCTGATGTCGAAGCGCCTGAAGTTCGCCATCCTTTCGCTGGCGGACCCGCAGGGGCGCGAGCTCGCCCAGCAGGCCGCCGACCGCCTCTCGCCCGAATTCGACTACCAGTACGGGCGAGACTACGTAAACTGGGGTTTCAAGACCGGCGACGCCGCGCTGAACGTCAAGGCGCTCGCGCGCGACATCCCCGGCACGTTCGGCAAGGACATCAAGGGGACGCCGCTGGAACAGATCCCGGTCATGCGGGGCGTCCGCGGCGTGAACGACGTCGGCCTCGTCGTCGAGACGGCCAGTGTCGATTCACTCGAATACTGGCTGGCCTACTTCCGGGCCGCGGGCGACGAGCCGGTCCCCCTGCTCTACGCCTGCACCGCGGTCATGGCGGTGGAGGCGTACCCGTTCCTGCGCTCCGGGCAGGTACAGGGAATGCTCAACGGCCTCACGGGAGCGGGCCAGTACGAAGCGCTCCTGAACAACCCGGGCTTCGGCTCCCGCATGAGCACGTCGCTCTCCTGGGCGCACTTCCTGATCCTGTTCCTGATCGTCTTCGGCAACGTCGCCATGGTCGCGGCGCGCAGGCGGGCCACCGCACGGGGAGCCGTCTGACATGCCCATAGAACGGATCGTGATCTGGATCGGGGCGCTCTGCACCCTCGGGCTTTACTCGGTCCTGTACCGCGAGAACAAGGTATTCCGCTTCTTCGAGCATCTGTACATCGGTCTGGGGACCGGCTACCTGCTCTATCTGACCTGGAACGACACCCTGAAGCCGCGCTGGTGGGAGCCAATGACCGCCGAGGGCCAATGGTGGTGGGCCGCCGCCCTCCCGGCGGGCCTGATGTTCTACACCGTCTACTCGCGCAAGAACTCGTGGATGAGCCGACTGATCTTCGGGCTGTTCTTCGGCCTGACGGCCGGGCAGGCGTTCCAGCGCTACGCGGCCGTCCAGTTCCCCCTCATCCGCTCCGCCGTGACCATCCCGCTCGTCAATCCGCCGGAGGCGACCGGTCCGGGGACGTACGCGCTCTCGCCGTACTCCGCGGTCTTCAATAACGTCCTATTCCTCGCCATCGTCGTGGCGGTCATGAGCTACTTCTTCTTCTCGTTCGACCTCAAGAGTCGGGGGGCGGCGACCGTTACCCGCTTCGGGCGCTACGTGCTGATGTTCGCCTTCGGCGCGATCTTCGGCAGCACCATTATGGCGCGCCTGTCGCTGCTGATCGGGCGCATCTACTTCCTGCTGCACGACTGGCTCGGCATCGCCCCCTGACCCCGCCGGAACCTACCGGCCGCCCGCTTCGTATCTGCGAGAAATGAACGCCCGGGCGATACTCCTGCTGCTCCGCTTGCGCGCCCTCGCGGCGCGGCGCTCGCTGCGTGAAAACCCGGCCGCTCTGGTGGGCACGGCGATTGCGACGTTCGTCTTCGGCCCTGCGTCCCTTGCCGCCGCCGCCGGCATGCGCCGCACCCTCGACGACCTTCCCCCGGACCGAATCGCCGGATTTCTCGCTCTGACACTGCTCGCCGTCCAGGGCGTTTGGCTGCTCCTCCACCTGCTGCCAGGCGGCCTCGCCACTCTTGGCCGGTCGGTGCCGACCGCGCTGCTGAAAACGCTGCCGGTGCGCCCCTCGGAGGCGATTACTGCGGCGGGGCTCGGGTCTCTGTTCGACCTTCCCCTCCTCTTCGCATTTCCGGTGCTGTTTGTGGCGGTCCGCTGGGCCGCGGGCAGCGGGATGGGACCGGCGGGGGCAACGGTCGCGTCGGTTCTGGTGGCGCTGT
>DATLHN010000783.1:0-7941 GCA_035539875.1 Armatimonadaceae bacterium | reverse complement strand
GTCGCCAGCTTGTAGGTCTTGCCGCCCAGGACGAACGTGCCCTTCGCGATCCGGTTGCCGACCCGGCCCACCGTCGCGCCGAAGTAGGGATGCCCCTTCAGGTAGCCGTTCAGGTCCGAGAAGCCGAGGGTGACGTCGCCGAGCTTGCCGCTGCGGTCGGGGACGTGCATCTCGGTGAGGATCGCGCCGTAGTTCGTGATCTTCGCCACCAGCCCGTTGCGGTTGGTCAGCGTGTAGAGGTGGACGGTGCGCCCGTCGGGCATCTTACCGAAGACGGTGCGGCGCACCCCGGGCTTGGCCTTGCGGGCGGCGGTAGACGTCTGGGCGTGCGCCGGGTCGCCGTTTATGGCGGCGGCGACGCCGAGGGAGAGAGCGAGCATGGCAATGGGGGATACACGCGTCACTGCGGTGGACCTGGTCCTTTCGGGGTTGGAAGCTTTCCGGCTATTAGATTAGCCGAACGGGCGCGCGTACCTCCCCGCGCCGTGTAAGGGGGTACGCGCGCCCGGCGGGGCCGTATCAGGCGATGACTTTGGCGATGGGTTGCGCGCCCTCAACGCCGACGAGCTTCTGGTCGAGGCCGCCGTAGAAGTAGGTCAGGCGGTTCGGGTCCATGCCGAGGCGGTCCAGGATGGTGGCGTGCAGGTGCTTGACGTGGAACGGGTCCTCGACGGCGCGGCTGCCCAGCTCGTCGGTCTGCCCGACGCTGACGCCGCCCTTGATGCCGCCGCCCGCCATCCACATCGTGAAGCCGTAGGCGTTGTGGTCGCGCCCGGTGCCCTTCTCGTACTCGGCGGTGGGCTGCCGCCCGAACTCGCCGCCCCAGACGATCAGCGTGTCGTCCAGCATCCCGCGCTGCTTCAGGTCCTTGAGGAGACCGGCGATCGGCTTGTCCGTCTCGCCCGCGTGCAGGTTGTGGTTGTCCACCAGGTCGCCGTGGGCGTCCCAGTTTGAGTCGTTGTGCGCGCCGCCGCTGTAGATCTGCACGAAGCGGACCCCGCGCTCGACCAGCCGCCGGGCCATCAGGCACTGCCGCCCGAACGGCGCGCTGATCTTCTGGTTCAGGCCGTACATCTCCTTGATGTGCTCCGGCTCCGTGTCGATGCCGACCGCCTCGGGCGCGTGCGCCTGCATCTTGTAGGCGAGCTCGTAGCTGGCGATGCGGGCGGCGAGGTTCGAGTTGTCGCCGCGCAGCGAGGCGTGCGCCTCGTTGTAGTCGCGCAGGGCGTCGAGCATCCGCCGCTGCTCCGCCGTCGAAACGCCCGCCGGGCGGTTCAGGTCGAGGATCGGGGTGCTGGTGGCGGCGATGGTGGTCGCCTGGTAGGTGGCGGGCATGTAGCCGCTGGACCAGTTCTTAGGGCCGGAGATGGGGCCGCCGCGCGGGTCGAGCATGACCACGAAGCCGGGCAGGTTCTCGTTCTCCGTGCCAAGGCCGTAGTTCACCCAGGAGCCGATGCACGGGCTGCCGGAGAGGATCTTGCCCGTGTTCATCTGGAGCATGGCCGAGCCGTGGATAGGCGAGTCGGCGGTCATGGAGTGGAGGAACGCGATGTCGTCGACGCAGGTGGCGACGTTCGGGAAGAGGTCGCTGACCCACTTGCCGCACTCGCCGTACTGCTTGAAGTTCCACTTCGGCTCGACGATGCGCCCCTGGTTCTTGTGGCCGCCGCGCCCGAACGTCTTGACCTCGATAGTCTTGCCGTCCGTGCCCTTCATGTTGGGCTTGTAGTCGAACGTGTCGATGTGGCTCGGGCCGCCGTACATGTAGAGGAAGATTACCGACTTCGCCTTCGGTGCGTGGTGCGGCTTCTTCGGCGCGAGCGGGTTCTTCCAGGGGGTCTGCCCGTCGGCGGCGAGCGCCTGCCGCGCGAAGAATTCATTTTCCAGCATCCCGGCCAGAGCGACGCCGGTAAAGCCCGCGCCCATCTGCCACAGGAACTGCCGCCGCGTCCGCCCGCAAAAATTCCGACCGTTTTCGTTGCTCATGCTTCAGGGTCCCGATCTGTGCCACGAAGCGCCTGTTCCAGCAGTTCTGTCAGGCGCGCCACCATCTCGCGCAGGTGCGCGTTTTCCGTTTCCAGTATCTCTCGCTGCCGCTGGCGGAGCGTTTCCAGTTGCCGCGCAAGCCGATGCTGCGTCAGTGCCGCCCGGTTCAAGCGTAGGATCGCGATGTGGGATTCTCCCTCAGGCGTCAATGCCTCCAGAAGTCCAGTTGCCACATCTTCCCGCAGGTGCCGCGTGAGGTTGTCGTTCAGCGGATGCAGTATTCGCGTCTGCCGCGGGTCACCCAGGTGCGGGAGACTGTCTCCCTTGAACGTGTTACAGCGAAAGCAGGCGTACACCAGATTGTCCGGCGTGTCGTCCCCGCCCGCTACGACCGGAACGTAGTGATCAACCGTTAACTCTCCTCCCGTCTCCGCTTCGGAGACGCCGCAGTACCCGCATCGGAACTGGTAGCGCTGGCGAATTGCCTGATGAGCCGGGTGCGCCAAGTCAGCGCGTTCCCGATGCCGTCGGCTCTTTGCCGCGCTGTTCGAATCGCTCCTCCAGTGCGGTAACCTGTCGATACAGGTCTTCGTACTGCGCGCGGAGGCGCTGGTTCTCTGCCTCTAGAGCCTCGACATGCGCGCGCGTCCTGGACGCCGCGGTGGCGAACTGTTGGCCTTCATCGGCGTCCATGCGGTTGATTACCGCGTCGTAACGTGCCTGCTCCTCGGCGGTGAGGGATTCACCTGCCGCCACGCGCCGGTGAAGCGTCGCCCAGTCCCGGTACTCGGTACTATCGAGGAAGGCTCTATGCTCGGCTTCGGTCATAGAAATCACCTCAGTCCAGGTAAACGAATTCGTTCAGGTTGAGGGCGACGAGGCAGAAGCCCTGGAGCGCCGCGTCCGCGCTCTTGCCGTCCTCGGCGCGCAGGTCGGCGATCAGCTTCACGCCGCGCGCCACCTCGTCGGCCTTCGGCGGGCGCTGCAGCGTGCGCCAGAGGACGAAGCGCACCTGCGCCGCAGGGTCCGCTGTGCCTACCTTCTTCCTCGCCAGGTCCGCCAGGGTCTGCGCCTGCTGGTTCACGAAGGCGCTGTTCATCATGCCGAGCGCCTGGGTCGGCTGCGTGGTCGCGAACCGCACCGGGCAGGTGGCGTCCGTGTCCGCCGCGTCGAAGCTGGCGAAGATCGGCACCGCGAGCGAGCGCTTGACCTTGACGTAGACGCTGCGCCGGGTCTGCTCCTCGGCGGGCGATTCCTCCCAGCCCTGGCCGGGCACCGACTGGCCCGCCAGTACCTCGCGAGGCAGCTTGACCTTGACGCTCGGGCCGTACAGCTTCGGGTTCAGCGTACCGTTCGCGGCGAGCAGCGAGTCGCGGATCTCTTCCGCTTCGAGGCGGCGCATGTCGAAGCGCCAGAACATCTCGTTCTCCGGGTCCTTTTCCAGAGCCGCCTTGTTCGCCTGCGAGGACATCCGGTACGTGCTGGAGAGCAGGATGGTCCGGTGCAGCGGCTTCATCTTCCACTGCCCCTTCACGAACTCGTCGGCGAGCCAGTCCAGGAGCTCCGGGTGGGTCGGCGGCGTGCCGAGGAAGCCGAAGTTGCTGGTGGAGCGGACGATGCCGCGGCCGAAGTGGTACTGCCAGATGCGGTTCGCCATGACCCGCGCCGTCAGCGGGTTCGCGGGCGAGGCGACCCACTCGGCGAAGGCGCGGCGGCGTCCCGTGGTCTTCGCGCCGGGCGCGGCCGGAGCGATCTTCGGCTCCGGGGGCGAGAGGACCGCCGGGAACCCGGGCGTCACCTCGTCGGTCGGGGCGTGCGCGCTCCCGCGCGCCAGCACGAACGTCTTCTCCGGGGTCGGGCTGCTTTCGGTGACGCACAGCGCCATCTCCAGCCCCTTCGGGGGCGCGGCGCGCAGGGCGGCTTTCTCTTTGGTAAGCCGCTCGTACTCGGCGTACCGCTCGGCGGTGATCGTATCGCCGACGTGCTTGTGCGCGATGTGCAGGCGGTTCTGCTCGTACCGGAAGTCGTCCCTCTCGCCGCCCTTGAGCGTCGGCACGAACGCGTCCTCGATCGCCTCGATCGCTTTATTGAGTTCCGCGACCTTCGCCCGGTAGGCGGCGTTCTCGCTCTCGAAGCGCTTCTGGTCCGCGGCCGGGGAGATGGAACGCAGGGAGTTCGCCGCGATGGACTCGCCGCTGCGGACGCCGAACCGGTTGACGTTGCGGAAGAACGCCACCATCCGGTAGTAGTCGCGGGCGGGCATCGGGTCGATCTTGTGGTCGTGGCAGCGGGCGCAGCCGACGGTGAGCCCGAGGAAGGTCTGCCCGGTGGTGTTGACGATGTCGTCCAGGTCGTCGTAGAGGGCCTGTTCCGGGTCCGCCGGCTCGTCGTCCCACGCGCCGAGGCGATAGTAGCCGGTCGCGATCATGGTCTCGGGCGTGACGGTCGGCAGCTCGTCGCCCGCGAGCTGCTCGGTGAGGAACCGGTCGTAGGGCTTGTCCGCGTTGAACGAGCGGATGACGTAGTCGCGGTAGCGCCAGACGAACGGCTTGTCGCCGTCGCGCTCGAAGGAGTTCGTCTCGGCGTAGCGCACGAGGTCGAGCCAGTGGCGTCCCCACCGCTCGCCGTAGTGCGGCGACGCCAGGAGCCGGTCCACGACCTTCTCCCACGCCTTCGGGCTGGCGTCCGCGAGGAACGCCTGCACCTCCGCGGGGGAGGGCGGAAGGCCGGTCATGTCGTAGTAGGCGCGGCGGATCAGCGAGACGCGGGACGCCTGCGGGGAGGGCTTCAGCCCGTTCGCCTCCAGCTTCGCCAGGACGAACCGGTCGATCGGGGTCTTCGCCCAGGCGGCGTTCTTCACCGCGGGGGCGGCGGGCCGCTTCACCGGCTGGAATGCCCAGAACTTCTTCGTCTCGGCGTTGACCTGCGGCGGGCCGTGGTGCGCCGGTTCTTCCGCGCCGGGCTTTTCCTCGGGCATCGGCAGGCCCATCTCCACCCAGCGGGTCAGGACGTCGATCTGGGCCTTGGGGAGCTTGCCCTGCGGGGGCATCTGCCGCCCCTCGTAGCGGACGGCTTTCAGGAACAGGCTGACGTGGGGGCTTTTCGGGTCGATGGAGGGGCCGGACGCCCCGCCCTTCAGGATGGCGTCCCGCTTCGTGAGGTCGAACTTACCGCTCGCCTCGGGGCCGCTGTGGCAGGGGAGGCACGAGGTCTTGAGGATGGGGCGGACCTTCTCCTCGAAGAACGTCTCGCCCGCCTTCGGGTCCCCCTTGACGCCGACCTGGGCCGGGGCGACGCCCAGTCCTATCGCCGCCGCCGTCAGCACGAGGCCGACCGCCGTCTTCGCTTTCGCCGCTGTCGTGATACGCCCCATCACGGTCCTTCCGCGCTGTTCACGTCCTCGCGCCCGAAACCGGCGGAGGGTCTCGCCGCCGGACATAGCAAGCCGGATTCCGGCTCCGGCGTACGTTACCCTTCCGGTATCGGCCTTGACAGCCCGACGGGAACGTGTCTACAATCCGGACCAATCGGCGAGAATGGTCCGGATGTGGTCGCCGACCGTGATTATACCACCCGGCAGACGGCCGGGAGGGCGGCGATGGGGGAGCATTTCATGGGTAACAGCAGTGATCCGAAGGTCGTTCGGATCGAACGGGGGGTACTGGAGGGGACGCGCCCGCGCCCGGCGGGGAGCAACGCCCGCCTCGGCGCGCACGGGCCGACGGTGAGGCCGTCCATCGTCCGCGTGACCGACGAGGACGGCGCGACCGGCTTTGGCCTGGGGTGGCCGTCGCGGGAGCGGGCGGAAGCCATAGTCGGCAGCCCGCTGAGCGCGCTGTTCTCGCTGGACGCGGCGGGCGGTGCTACCGAGGCCGGGCTGCCGCTGGAGTTCGCCCTCTGGGACCTCGCCGCGAAGCGCGCCGGGAAGCCGGTGTACGAACTCGCCGCCGCGCCGGGGGCGGCAACGGCCGCCGCGCCCCTGCGCGTCCGCTGCTACGACACGTCGCTCTACATCGACGACCTGCACCTGGCGGACGAGGCGGAGGCGGCGGACTTCATCGCCGGGGAGGCGCGGGAGGGGTACGAGCGAGGGCACCGGGCGTTCAAGATGAAGGTCGGGCGCGGGGCGCGGCACCTGCCCCTGGAGGAGGGGACGCGCCGCGACGTCGCCGTGATACGGGCGGTGCGCGCGGCGGTCGGCCCGGACTGCGCCCTGATGATCGACGCCAACAACGGCTACAACCTGAACCTGACGAAGCGCGTGCTGGAGGAGACCGCGGACTGCCGCCTGCTCTGGGTCGAGGAGGCGTTCCACGAGGACGCCGTCCTCTACCGGGACCTGAAGGAGTGGCTGGCCGCGCGCGGCCTGGAGACACTGATCGCCGACGGCGAGGGGAGCGCGCACCCGAACCTGGTGGACTGGGCCGTCCGCGACGGACTGATCGACGTCGTCCAGTACGACGTCTTCTCGCCCGGCTTCACCCGCTGGCGCAAACTCGGCCCGGAACTGGACGCGGCAGGGGTGCGCTCCGCGCCGCACCACTACGGCGCGGGCCTGGGAAACTACGTCACCGGCCACCTCGCCCCCGCGATTCGGAACTTTACCTTCGTCGAGTGGGACGAGGCCGCGATGCCCGGCCTCGCCGCTCCCGGCTACGCGATCTCGGAGGGATGGGTCACCATCCCCGCCCGGCCCGGCTTCGGCCTGGAACTGGACGAGGCCGTCTTCGTGCGCGCCGTCGCGGAGGGCGGGTTTGTGGCCGTGGGTTGAAAACTCGCGGCCAACCTTGACAGCGACGCCTACCCTTCGTAGAATACCAATCACCACCGATTGGTCAAATTGGTTTGGATTGGTTTAAGCAAAGGAGCCGGTGCTATGGAAGCCGTTCAGCGCGTCGTCGTACTCCCGGGCGAGAAAATCGCCGATATTAACCCCTACCTCCACGGGCACTTCGCCGAGCACCTCGGCGAACTCGTCTACAACGGCGTCTGGGTCGGCCCCGACAGCCCCATCCCCAACACCGACGGCGTCCGCAACGACGTGGTCGAGGCGCTGAAGCCGCTGGGCATCCCGGTGCTGCGCTGGCCCGGCGGCTGCTTCGCCGACGACTACCACTGGCGCGACGGGATCGGGCCGCGCGAGGGCCGCCCTATGCGGGTCAACACGCACTGGGGCATGGCCCCGGAGCCGAACAGTTTCGGCACGCACGAGTTCATGTCGTTCTGCCGCGCCCTCGGGGCCGAGCCGTACTTCGCGGGTAACCTCGGGTCTGGGACGCCCAACGAATTGCGCGACTGGGTGGAGTACTGCAACTTCGGCGGCGACAGCGCGCTGGCCGCCGAGCGTCGCGCCAACGGCCAGGACGAGCCGTTCCGCGTCAAGTTCTGGGGCGTGGGCAACGAGAACTGGGGCTGCGGCGGCCACATGACGCCCGAGCAGTACGCCGACGAGTTCAGCAAGTTCCGGACGTTCGTCTTCAACTACCCGGACTCCCCTGTGGAGGCGATCGCCTGCGGGCCGAACGGGCGCGACTGGGGCTGGACCCGCCGCTTCCTGGAAACGTCGAAGGGGTGGCGTCTCGGGCGCGTCCAAGGCTTCGCCGCGCACTACTACTGCGGCACGGCGGGTACCGCCACCGAGTACGACGAGACGCAGTGGAAGGAACTGCTCGCCAAGGCGCGCGCCGTCGAGGGCATCATCACCGGGCACCGCTCGATCCTGGACGAGTACGACCCGGAGCGCAAGATCAAGCTCCTGCTGGACGAGTGGGGGGCGTGGCATCCCGTCGAGGAGGGCAAGCCGCGCGGCGGGCTCTACCAGCAAAACACGATCCGCGACGCCTGCGTGGCCGCGCTCAGCCTGGACGTCTTCCACAACCAGGCGGACAAGCTGTACATGGCGAACATCGCGCAGATGATCAACGTCCTCCAGGCGCTCCTGCTGGTGCAGGACGA
>DATLHN010000782.1:0-8256 GCA_035539875.1 Armatimonadaceae bacterium | reverse complement strand
TGCGACGCGTACCTGTCGTCGGTAGGCGACGATTTCGCCGCCTCGCTTCCGGACCGTCTGCCCGACCTCGGGCGGGCGTGGAAGGCGGAAGTAGACCGGCAGCCGCTGCCCTGGTACGCCGCGGAGAAGGCGCGCCCACAGCCCCGAGAACGACGCCCCGGTGGCCCCGTCTGCCACGGCGATCCGGCAGAGTTCGCCGTCCGTGCTACGGACGGCGGCGGCGAATGCGTCCTCGTACTCGTCGTCGGAGTTGCCCGCCTTCACGGCGGCGAAGGGCGCGAGGCGGACGTCGTCTTCCACGGCGGGGGCGCGGCCTAAAACACGTTCCCGGGGCGGGTGCCGATCTCCAGCGCCAGTACCAGCAGGGTCGGGTCGGCGTTGAGGACGAAGGCGCGCGACTGGTCCGAAAGGATGAGGCCGTTCTCCCAGGCCACCGTCCGCATGTAGGAGGTCAGCGGGCTGGCGGTCTCGAAGAGCATCCGCGCGTAGGGGTCCACCTTCCCCTCGACCAGGGGTAGCGCGTCGGGCGTATCGGGGAACTTGAGAGGCTCCGCCGCGCGCCTGCTTGAGAGGTGGACGTTGAAGAGGGTAACTTGACCGTTCAGCGACGTGAGGTTCCCGAGCGCGGCCAGCAGCGGCGCGGGGTCGCCGTCGGTCGCCTCGCCGTCGGTGATGTGGACGATGACGGGCGGGAAGCAGGTGGCGTTCCGCATCAGCCAGTCTTCCAGGACGTTGTGGGCGTAGCGCAGGGCCTCGCACATCAGGGTGCTGCCGCGCGCCACGGGAGACACCCACACCGGCGTCCGTACCGTCTGCGGGTGCTTCTCCCCGAAGCCGTCCTCGACCAGTTCAGTCCGCTCCAGGATGCGGGCGCAGTTCTGCGCGACGTCGCGGATCGTCACGACCTCCTGCCCGGCGAGGGGGCCGCTCCACGCGGGGCCGACGTTCGCGCCGTACCCGATGACGCAGACATCGAAGTAGTTGCGGATGCCGTCCGACTTGGAGCAGGTGATGAGGAGGTTCCGGAGGAGGTTGTTCAGCGCGAGCGCGACCGCCTCGGCTTTCGTCAGAGGGTGATTCGCGCGGTCCTCCCCGAACGGCGCGGCCATGGAGGAGGACTGGTCGATCAGGAACAGGAAGCAGGACGGGTTGTTGCGGGTGATGTCCGAATTCTGATACAGGCCACGCATGGGGTGCCGCTCCGCCAGTGGGGTGGGTCCATTATACCATCGATTGAATGAGAGAAAGGCCGACCTTACGGTCGGGCGGAGCCGTCCCCGCCCGACCGACGGAGCTACTTCAGGCCGCTCTCCATCAGGAAGGCCTGGAGCGAGTGGCGCGCGGCTATGGAATCCTCCGTAGCCGTACGGGCTATGCGCGTGACGATGAGGCCGTCGCGGCCCGTGGGAAGGTTGACAAGGTTCCCCGTCTCCAGCGCGTAGGCCCACGCGTGGTACATGCCGACGAAATTCTTCTCCTCGGAGCCGCCGGGGAAGTAGGTGCCCTTCGAGTTGCGCACCTCCAGCTTCCAGCCGTCGCGGTCGTAGCGGATGATCCCGTCGGTCCCGATGATGTGGTAGGAGAAGTGGTTGATCGGTTCCACGGCGGTGTGGCCGTAGGAGAAGGACATCTCCACGGCCGTGTGGCACCCGCTCTCGTGGTCCATGTGGAGCCACACGTGGTCGGGCGACTCGTAATCGCCGTCGATCCAGGCGCCGTGCGCCTGGTAACGGACGATCTCGGAGCCGGTCCACCACCGCGCCAGGTCGATCTGGTGGACGCCGCAGTCCACCATGGGGCCGCCTTCCAGCATCCGCCCGATGCGGCGCGGCGACTCCACCTTCTCTCCGCTTTCCAGCAGTTCGTACTTGCCGTGCAGGTTCCAGATGTAGATCAGGCGCATCGCGCGGACCTCGCCGATGACGCCCTCGTCCACCATCCTCTTGATCTGCATCGCCACCGGGCTGAACCGGTAGCAGAACGCCGTCACGAGCGGCAGGTTCGCCTCCTCCATGACCGAGATCATGGTCGCGATGTCCTTGTCGTTCATCGCGAGCGGCTTCTCGCACAGGACCGGCTTGCCGTAGCGCGCGGCGTCGCGGACGTTGTCGAGATGACAGGGAGCGGGTGAGCAGATGGCGACGGCGTCGATGCCGGAGCGGAAGAACTTCTCTGCATCCGTGAAGCCCTCCACGTCCGGGAATTGCTGGCAGAAGCGGTCGAGCTGCCCGGCATTGGGGTCGAACGCGGACACCAGTGCCAGACCCGGAGTCTGCCCGATCGCGGGCGCATGACCGTACGTCGCTATAACGCCGGTCCCCATCATTCCTATTCGTTTCACCGTTGCCCTGCTCCTGAACTCGGTCGGTCGCGCCGCGCGCGCTTATGCGGGCGGCCCTTCGTGAATGTACCCGGGTCGCCGCCTTCTCTCACTTGAGCGCCTGCGCGGCCAGGAGCGCGTCGATCAGCGCCCCGGTCCAGACTTCCCGTTCTTCTTCATCCCGAAACTCGAACTGCACCCCGGCCGTTCCGACCGCCGCGTCGCGCCACATCACGTCCGTGAGGACCAGCACGCCGTCCATGTTCGGAGCGCTGAGGCGCGCGGGAACGGGGCCCTCCTTCGCCCAGGCAGGCAGGTACAGGCACGCGCCGCCGACGGCGACGTTGTGGCAGCGAACCCAGCGCCACGCCCTGCCGTCGTGCAGTTCGATCGTGACCCCTTCCGGCAGCGGCCACCGTCGCAGGTCGCGCCGCCCGCCGCCGCGCGCGGGACGGAAGCGCGGCAGCGGCTCACGCGTCCGCAGGTCCTCCAGCAGCGCAAGCGCCGACTCCTGCCGCTCCAGCGCCTCCAGCGCCGACAGGGGGACCTCGTCGGTCCCGTGATCTTCACTCTCCATCGTTTTCGATTGCCCTCCGTTCATGACCCGCTCCGGTCAGATCGCGCCACTCTTCCGGAGTATCGGCATCCCGAACCGCTCCGTCCACGGTCACAGCGGCCTCGGCTACCGATCCGGCCCACCTTTTTAGAAGCTCGTTGAGCCCGTGCGTTTCCGGTACAAGCGCGAGCGCCTCGGCGGCAAGATTCCCCCGGAACGCCGTGGGGTGACCGCGTAATCCTTCGTAAACCGGCACGACGATTCGCGCATTCGAATGCCGGACCATGTCTAAGACGGCCTTTACGCTTCCGGGTTCCAGACGGGGAAGGTCGCACGGGCTGACCAGGAACCAGTCCGGCGGACCGTGCGCGATCGCCGCGCGCAGGCCCGCCTGGACCGAGGAGAGCATGCCGCGCTCGGGAGAGGGATTGACGACGACCGAGACGCCGTCGAGGCCCGACACCGCTCCGGCGATCGCGTCGCCTTCCCCGCCGGGCCGCACCACGACGTACGCCGCCGTCGCCCCGCCCTCCCGCAAAACGCGAGCCGTCCGGCGAACCAGAGGTTCGCCGGACGGCGGACAGGGCAGGAGGGCCTTTGGCGTCCCCATGCGGCGCGACGCGCCCGCGGCGAGCAGGATCGCGGGCACCCACGCGGGCGGATCGGCATTAGGCACGGGTCAGGAAGGCTTTTTCGGTCCGGCAGTCACCGGCTTCTTGCCGTCAGCGCCTTCGGGCTTCAGCGAGCGGACGTATTCCAGCGCGGTACGGGGCGGGACGATCTCCAGTCGCTTGAGCTCGGGATTGTCCCCCACCTTCATCAGTCCGAGCACATTCTCCAGGCTGATCGCCTCGATCTCGACGGATTTGGCCAGATCCGGCTGGTTCTGCTTGAGGCGCGAAACGAGGGCGTCCAAGTCCGATTTGACGAAGAACAGTGGGACCACCGTCTGGTTGTTCTGCGTCACCGTAAGGTACCCCTTGTCCTTCCCCGCACGGGCCACGAACAGGGGCGTGCCGCTGAAGGCCTTCTTGTCGTCCTTCTGGAGCGTCTGCGCGGCCTCGAGCTGCTTGTTCGAGGGCACGAACGCGAAGGTGAGTTCCTTCTGCGTCTCACTGATCTTGTAGACGTCGCCCAGGGAGATGGGTACCAACTTGACCTTCTCCGCGACCGTCTTGTTGTTCTTCTTCAGCGAACTCTCGAACGTCTTTGCGTCCGCGACGTCCACGAAGACGCCGACGACGGGCTTGCCGTTGCCGCCGCTCGCGGTCAGCGGTGCGCCCTTCTCGTCCGCGAACGTGAACAGGGGAACGCCCGCGAGTTTGGCGATGATCTGGTCGCGGGTGAGCGCGGGCTTCTTCGCTGCGGGGGCGTTACCCGCACCAGTCTTCGCGCCGCCTCCGGCGGTGCCGCCCTTCTGCCCGGCGGCGTGCGCGGCAAAGGGGTGTAGTGTTATCGAAAGCGCGGCCAGCGCGGCGAGGGCCGCGCGGCGCGAAGACCGTATATGCGTCATTTAAAGTCAGACAACCTTTCGAAGCGCCCTCTCCAGGACCACCGTCGCGAGAGGGACCTTATAGGCATTCTGGTCCAGCGGGACCGCGCCCGCAAGGGCGATCTTCGCCGCCTCCTTGATGGCCGATTCGGAGAGCGGCTTGCCGACGAGCGCCTTTTCGGCCTCCGCGGCGCGCCAGGGTTTCGGGGCGACCCCGCCGAGAACGATGCGGCAGGAGGTCACGTTCCCCGAACCGTCGCGCGTCGCCGCGACCGCCGCGGCCGCGAGCGCCCAGTCGTAGGAGTCCTTTTCCCGCTCTTTCACGTACGCGCTCCGGAAGCCCGGCGTCGCCGCGGGAATCACGACGTGGGTGATCACCTCGTTCTGTTCCAGGATATTCTCGCGCCGCACGTTCTGCGACGGCAGTACGAAGAACTCCTCCAGCGGGACGGTACGCGACCTGTCGCCGCCCGCGATCACGACGGACGCCCCGAGCGCGACGAGCGCCGGGGCCGGGTCGGACGGGTGGACGATGAAGCACGGTCCGCCGCCCAGGATCGCGTGGTACTGGTTTTCGCCGTTCACGGCGTAGCACTTGTCGCCGCCCTTTTTCAGGCAGTGTGTGTGCTCGTCGCGGTAGTACCAGCACCGGGGCCGTTGCGCCAGGTTGCCCGCGATCGTCGCCGCGTTCCGAATCTGCGGCATCGCCGCCAAGTCGATCGCCTCGGGAAGGACGGCGAACTTCTCGCGGATGCGCTTGTCTTCCTGTATCCGGGCCAGCGTCACCAGCGCGCCGAGCCGCAGCCCCCCCTTGTCGTCCCACTCGATCTTGTCGAGGTTGGGAACGCCGCGGAACGCGACGAGCCGCGACGGCGTGACGATGTAGTCCTTCATCTCGCCCAGGAGGTCGGTCCCCCCGGCGAGCAGCTTCGCCTCGTCGCGCTCCGATCCCAGCATCCGCGAGGCGTCCGCCACCGATTTGACCCGCACGTACTCGAACGACTTCACGCCGTGGCTCCTTTCACCTTGCCCAGCGCCGCCAATACCCGCGCGGGGACGATCGGCAGCGAGCGGACGCGCGCGCCGCTGGCGTTGTAGACCGCGTTGGCGATGGCCGCCGCGGTCGGGATGACCGGCGACTCCGCCATACCGGAAACGCCCTTCGCCTCCGGATACTCGTAGATCACGACCTCGAACTCCGGCATCTCCCACGGCCCGGGGATCTTGTACTCTTCCAGGTTCGGGTTTACGACGCGCCCGGTGTGGCGGTCGGCGATGCGCTCCTCGGTCAGCGCGAACCCGATCCCCTGGATGATGCCGCCGTTGATCTGCGACTCCAGCGTCATCTTGTTCATGACGACGCCGCAGTCGTGGACGGCGACGATCCGCTTGCAGCGGACGCGGCCGGTCTCCATGTCCACCTCGACCTCGGCGAACTGTACCCCGCCGATGCCGCCCTGCGCGAGGCCGGGCACCCACGCGCCGCGCGAGGACGTCCCGCCCGCCGGGAGACGCTTGCACGCCTCGTCCCAGGAGTGGTTTTTCGTCCCGTTGCTGACCACGCCGCCTGGTTTGATCTCCATCTTGTCCAGCGGTTCGCCGGTGGACTTGGACAGCGCGGTAAGGAAGTCGAATTTCGCCTGCATCGCCGCCATCTTGACGGCGGGCGCGACGGACGGCGTGGTGGTGGAGCCGCCGGAACCGCCCGAGAATCCGTAGCGGGAGTTGCCGATCTTGACGCGCACCTTCTCGATCGGGACCATCAGCTCGTCGGCGACGATGGCGCGCATGTACGTCCGCGTGCCCGTCCCCAGGTCCTGCGTGCCCAGTTCCACGACGACCGAGCCGTCCTGCGCGATCTTGACGTCGCACAGCGAGCCGCCGCCGCCGCCGCCGCCCCAGGTCGCCGCCGCGACGCCGACGCCGGTCAGCTTCGGGCCGCTCCCCCTGCCCGGGGTCTTGTTGAACTTTCGCGCCCAGCCGATCCGCTCCGCGCCGATCTTGTACTCCGCCTGACGCAGCGGGAAGGGGTCGTTCTTTACGCGAAACTCCAGCGGGTCCACGCCGAGTTTGTAGGCCAGTTCGTCGACCGCGGACTCCATCAGGAACGACGCCTGCGGGTGGCCCGGGGCGCGCATCGCGTTCGACGGGCCGAGGTTCGTGCGGACCGTCGCCTGCTGGACCTTGACGTTCGGGACCGGGTAGATGTACGGGAACGGCACCCCGGCGCTTCCGATCCCGCCCGTGCCGTAGCCCTCCGCCTCGACGCCCGCGAGCTTGCCGTCGGCGTCCGCCGCGATCTTCACCTTCATCTTCGCCGTGGGGGAGTTCCCCGCGGACTCCGCCTCGCCGCGCCGGTCCAGCATCATCTTGACCGGCCGCCCGGTCTCCTTGGAAAGCAGCGACGCCGCGCGTCCCTCGACGCCCGCGCCGAACTTCGCGCCGAAGCCGCCGCCCATGTGCTCGCAGACCACTTCGATCCGGTCTTTCGGCAGGCCGGTGATGTTCGCCATCTCGTCCGCGACGCCGTGGACGCCCTGGGTGGACGACCACACCTTCACGGAGCCGTCCGGCTGGTAGGCGACGACGTGACCGTGCGTCTCCAGCGCGGCGTGGACGCGCGCCTGGGCGTAGTACTCGCCCTCGATAACGGCCGCCGCCTTCTCGAAGGCCGGTCCCACCTCGCCCCGCGTGGTCGCGCGGCCCGGCTCGACGTTCGGCCGCTCGCTGGAGATGACGCGCGGCGCTTCGGGGTCGCGGGCCAGTTCCTCCTTCACTACGAAGGGGAGCGGCTCGTACGTGACCTTGATCGCCCGGAGCGCGTCCTCGGCGATCTCTGGCGTCTCGGCCGCGAGCGCCGCTACCTCGTCGCCCGCGTAGCGGACGATCGCCCCGGCGTCCTTCAGTTTCAGGACTGACTTCACGCCCGGGAGCGCCTTCGCCGCGTCGATATTTATGGCCGTGATGCGCGCCTTGGCGTGCGGGGAGCGAAGGATCGCGCCGTTGAGCATGCCCGGCAGGTTGATGTCGTACGTGTACTTCGCCCGGCCGGTCACCTTGTCGTAACCGTCGAGGCGGGTCATCCGCGAGCCCACGTACTTGCGGTCTTCCGGCTTCCCCCAGGAGGCTTCGACGTCGAGGACTTCGATCTCGACCTCCTTCTCCTCGCCGTTGACCGTGATGGTGCTCTTGACTTTCTTCGTCTTGGGAGGTGCCACGCCAGCCATGCGAGACTATCCTTTCTTCGCCGCGTCGAGAACGGCCTCGAAGATCCGCGGGTAGGTGCCGCAGCGGCACAGGTTGCCCGCGCACGCGTTCTTGACGTCGTCCAGGCTGGGGTTCTTGTTCCGGTCCAGCAGTGCCTTGCTCGACATCAGGAAGCCGGGCGTGCAGAAGCCGCACATCAGCGCGTCCTTCTCCACGAACGCCACCTGGAGCGGGTGGTACCGGTCGCCCTTAGCCATCCCCTCGATCGTCTCGACCTTGCGCCCCTCGCACTCCGCCGCGAGCGTCATGCAGGAGTAGACCGGGCGTCCGTCGACCAGCACGGTGCAGGCCCCGCAGGAGCCGTGGTTGCAGACCTGCTTCGCGCCGGTCAGGTCGAAGTCGGTGCGCAGCATCTCCAGCAGGGTCCGGCGCGGGTCTACGCGGGCGCTCTTCTTATGGCCGTTGACCGTCAGCGACACGGGCAGGGTACCGGCGGCCGTATCGGCCGCGCCGCCCTGCTCCTCCGGCTCCGCCGCTTCCGCGGACGCGCCGGGACCGTCCGGACGCCCCGTCAGTATGCCGGTCCCAACGGCCGTCGCCGCCAGCGACCCGCCGAGTCCGCGCAGGAAGCCGCGCCGCGAAACGCCCGCGGCAGCGGCGGCCTCGTCCTGCCCCACACCG
>DATLHN010000781.1:0-3736 GCA_035539875.1 Armatimonadaceae bacterium | reverse complement strand
GGCCAGGGCCATGGTCGCCCAGCACGTCGCGGCGTACGAGACGTACTGCGAGTGGCCGTGGGGGAAGCCGGCGTCGAAGTACGTGTTCACCGGGGCGGCCCGCTTCGTCACCAGCCACGACCCATCCTCGTCCTGCGTCCGGAGCAGGAACCGGACTCCCTTACGGTACTCTTCCGAGGTGGTCGCCACGCCCCCGCCGACGTTCAGGGCGTAGAGCGCCTGACCGGTAGCGTAGGCGTCGCTGCGGGCGTAGGCTTCGCCCATTCCCGGCTTCGCCGCGTCGGCCGCCGACATCTGCGCCCAGCCGCCGTCCGGCCGCTGGGCCGCCCGCAGGTCCGCGGCAGCCCCCGCGATCGTCGCGGCGTCCGCGCCCGCCCACTTCAGGCCGAGCAGTCGGAAGGTCCGGTCCTCGTTCGTCACCGGCCGGGATTTCGTCAGCCAGTCGCGCGCCGCCGCGATGCGCCTGGCCTTCTCCGCGGCCCGGTCGGCGGGCAGGAACGAGTCCAGAACCCGGACCGAGAGCGCGGTGGTCGCGAAGATGCTGGATTGCATCGGCTCGCGCATCAGCAGGAAGCCGAACTTGCCGTCCTCGGACTGCTGGCTCGCCAGCACCACTGCCATGTTCGACTCGATCTCGCCGCCGCGCTCGCCGTGCTCCAGGAGGCCGGAGTAGAGGAACGACAGGATGGGCGTGAGCTCGCCGATATCCACGCCCGGGACGTTCTTGTACATCTCCGGGTGCGGGAGGACGTCCTTGAGGCCGCCCCCGAACGCCTTGTCCGTCTCCAGGATGAGCTTGATCTGCCCGGCGGCGATGCCGCCGTCGATGCGGAAGCCGCGCTCCCGCGCGACGCCGGTCGCCATCAGGCCGATCCCCTGATGGTGGCAGGACGTGCACGTGGCCCGCTCCGAGAACGTCTTCGTGGACCTCTCGATGAGAGGCAGGCTGCGCTCGACCGCCCGGCGCGACTGAGCGGGCAGGGAGGCCGCATCGCTCCCGGCATCCGCGGCATCCGCGGCGGCTGAGGTCCTGCTCAGACGCGCGGCCGGAAGGAGGGCGGGCGCGGCGGGGTTTTCCTTCGTGATCGCCAGGTCGTAAGCCGTGCGTCCCTTGCCGTCCTTCAGTCCCCGGTCCGCGCCGCCGAGCAGCAGGGCGGCGAAGACCTTCTGGTCGCCGTGGTAGCGCGCGGCCAGCAGGAGCGCGGTGTCGCCGGACTTGTCTTTCGCGTTCACCTCGGCCTTGTTCCGGATCAGGAGCGCGGCGTCGGCGGCGTGGCCGCCCTGCGCGGCGTACATGAGGGCGGTGCGGCCGTGGATGTCGCGCGCGTCCACCTTCGCCCCGGCCTGGAGCAGGGTGCGCGCCGTCTCGGTCTGCCCGCGCCGCGCAGCGTACATGAGCGGCGTGGTGCCGTCGGCGTCCGCGGCGTTCACCGCACCGGCCGGGGCGTGTTTCAGGAGCAGGCGCAGGGCGTCCGCGCGCCCGCTCTCCGCGGCGGTCATCAGCGGCGTGATGTCGTCGGCCCGGTCGTCGGCCATCTTCGCGCCGCGGTCGAGCAGGAGCCGCACGAGGGAGGCGTTTCCGCTCATCTCGGCGAACGCGAGCGGATTGCCGAAGCGGCTCGAGGTGTTGACGTCCGCCCCGGCATCCAGCAGCGCGGCGCACGCGGGCTCGTTCCCGATCATCGCCGCCCAGATGAGGGGCGTGATCTCAAGCCAGTTGCGCCCTTCCACCTTCGCGCCCTTCGCGATCGCCGCCTTGATGTCCGCCGTCCTGCCGCTGCCGACGGCGACGAAAAGGTCCGGGCCTAGCGGGTCGCCCGGCGGCGGCGGCCCCTGCGGGGCCGCGGCTGCGGGCGCGGGCGTTGCGGAGGGCGGCTTCGCGGATCCGGTGGGCTCCTGGCCTTGCGCGCGGGCGGGCAGCGTCCACGACGCCACGCCGACGGCGGCCAGCGCGACCAGGGCCGTCTTCGATGTTCTTCCAGTCACTGTTGTAACCTCCTTGGACCGACTGCGGACGCGCCCTGGTCCCGTGCGTACGGGTGCGCGTCTATCTACGGTCCGGATGTTACAGCGTGCCCGTGAACACAGCGTTAACCGGTCGTGAAGCCGACGGATTTGTTTGTTCGCACTTTCTCGGAGCCCGATGGAATATACTCAAGGATACGATGCCTGCGAAACTCTTCCCCGGCGCCCTCGCCGCCTCTATGTTTCTCTTGTTCGCGGTCGCGGGCGGTTCACCCGCCGCCACTGCCCAGGATAAGAGTCCGTCCGTACCGGGCGAAATCGTTCTCCGGCGCGGCGTCGCGGTCGGCGGCGTGTCGCGCGGAGGGCGCGTCCCGTTCGCCGAGGACGCGGTCCTGAACCGACTCGTCCGCTTCGCGTGGCAGCCGCCCGAACCCGGCGACGTGGTGACGCTGCCCGATAGCTCGACGCGCTCCTGGGAAGCCCTGACGGCGAACGAGGAGGGGTGGTTTACCGGGCGCGCGCTGACGGGAGGGTATCTGTACGCCGCGGTCGAGTCGCCCGAGGAGCGGACGTGTCTGCTCGAAGCGGCCGGGGACACGATGGTCTACATCAACGGCGAGCCGCGCGCCGGAGACCCGTATTCCTACGGCTATCTGCGCCTGCCGGTTCGGCTGCGCCGCGGGACGAACCACTTCCTGTTCGCGTGTTCGCGCGGGCGGCTGCGGGCGCGCCTGCTCCCGGTCGCCGCTCCGGCGCTGTGGAACACGGACGACAGCACGCTCCCCGACCTGCGGGCGGGGCAGCCTCCGGGCCCGCTCTGGGCCGCCGTGCCGCTGATAAACACGACCGACCGGACGCTCTCCGGCCTGAAGGTGCGGGCGGCCGTGGCCGGGGGCAAAGAGGTGGAGACGGACCTGCCACCGGTCCCGCCGATGACCGTCCGTAAGGTGGGCTTCCGCGTCGAGCCGCCCGCCACGCTCCCGGCGGGTACGGCGGCGCTGACGCTGCGCCTCGACGGATCGGACGCGCAGATTCCTGCCGCGGAGGCGTCCGTGAACCTGCGCGTCCGCGGCCGGGACGAGACGTACAAGGAGACGTTCGTCAGCGATATCGACGGCAGCGTCCAGTACTTCGCGGTGAATCCCGCACGCAAGCCTTCGCCGCGGAACGCGCTCGTCCTGTCGCTGCACGGCGCGAGCGTGGAGGCGATAGGGCAGGCGGACGCCTACTCCGGCAAGGACTGGGCGACGCTGGTCGCGCCGACGAACCGCCGCCCCTTCGGATTCGACTGGGAGGACTGGGGACGCCTGGACGCGCTCGAGGTCCTCGCCCTGGCGCGGAAGCAGTTCGCGCACGACCCGGCGCGCACGTTCCTGACCGGCCACTCGATGGGCGGGCACGGGACGTGGTCGCTCGGCTCGCTGTTCCCCGACCGGTTCGCGGTGATCGGGCCGAGCGCCGGGTGGATCAGCTTCGCGACCTACGCGGGCGGACGGCGGGCGGAATCCCCCGCGGATGCGCCGCCGGACCCCGTCGGCCTGCTGGTGAACCGGGCCGCGAACCAGCACGACACGCTGGCCTGGAGCGAGAACCTGCTCCAGGAGCGAGTTTACATCCTCCACGGCGATGCGGACGACAACGTGCCCGTGACGGAAGCGCGGCGGATGCGAGAGCGGCTCGCCGAGATGAAGCACCCGCGCGTCGAATGGCACGAGGAGAAGGGGGCGGGGCACTGGTGGGACGACGGCAAGACGCCGGGCGCGGAGTGCGT
>DATLHN010000780.1:0-5106 GCA_035539875.1 Armatimonadaceae bacterium | reverse complement strand
CCCGGTCGCCGTCCGCGACCGGGTGTTCCGGGTGCCGACGGCGGCGCGGCAGGCGGGCGGCAGCGGCACCGGCGGCGTCACTCTGGGCTGGCAGGGGACGTCGTACGTATTCACGCCCGAGGTGGCGGCCGGCGGGCGCGGGAGCGCCGCGAGGCCGCATGCTGCCGGGGCGCTCACCGCGCCGATGGTCGGGGTCGTGGCGGACGTGCTGGTTGCGGTCGGCGACGCGGTGGAGGCGTTCGCGCCGCTCGTCGTCGTCGAGGCGATGAAGGTCCTGGCGCGCGTCGAGACGCCGCGCGCCGGGGTGGTGCGGGCCGTCCACGTGCGCAAGGGCGACCGCGTGGAACACGGTCAGCTACTTATAGAGGTGGAGCCACCCGCGGAGCAGGAATCCCCTGCTCCTTCGTGATATTTTGTAGTTTATGAAGTCCCGGGTCTCTCCTGCGGCGGCGCGCGCGGCTGTCGCCCTCCTTTTGCTGCTTCCCGTCACGCCGTTCTCCGCCTCACTTTCCCTCGCCCGCGCCGAGGACAGCAAGGCGAAGTCACAGTCCGCCGCCGTCGAGCCGCTCTCTCTGGACCGGCTCTTTCCCCGCAAGAACTTCCTCGGCAAGTCCGCCCGGGGCACGGAGTGGTCGCCCGACGACCGCTACGTCGCCTTCCTGTGGAACCCGTACGAGGAAAAGGGCTACGACCTCTACCTCTACGACACGAAGGAAGGCAAGACCCGCCGCCTGACCACGCTGGAGACGTTCCTGCCCTTCGACCGCGACCTCTACGCCATTCGGGACCGCTACGCGAAGGAGAAGGTGGTTCGCGAGCAGCGCAAGAAGCTCTCCGAGGCCGAGCGCTTCCGGCTGGACGAGGAGGACGCGAAGAAGGAAGAGGAGGAGCGCGCCAAGCGCAAGGAGCCGGTCAAGGAGTACGGCGGGATCGGCGACTTCCGGTGGGCGAACAAGAAGAACGAGCTTCTGATCAACTACCGCGGGGACCTCTACCGCATGAGCGTCGTCGGTGATAAGGTCGCGCCGGTGCGCCTGACCAAGACGCGCGAGCCGGAAGGCGACGCCCGGTTTACCCCGGACGACGCCGGGTTCACGTTCCGCCGCGGCGACAGCATCTACCGCGCGCGCTTCGACAGCCCGCTCGTCGAGCAGCTCAACCCGGAGTTGCCGAACAACATGAGTCTTCAGGGCTACTACCTGTCGCCGGACGGCTCGAAGATGGTGATCACCTCCTCGCGCCGCGTCGGCCCGCCGCCCCGGCAGGTGTCGTACCTGACGTACCGGGACCGCTTTGCCGAGGCGAAGACGACCACGCGCGAGGCGGGCGACGACCCGGTGCGCCAGGAGTCGTACGTCTTCGGCTACGACCTGGCCGACGACGACCCGGTGAAGAAGCCGAACTTCGACGGCAAGCCGTGGGAGGTCTTCAAGCGCCCCGAGGGCGAGGCGGGCGACATCAGCTTCCACCAGGAGCCGTTCTCGCCGGACGGCAAGCGGTTCGTCTTCGCCAGCTGGAAGCGCGACAAGAAGGAACTCCAGGTCCACGTCGCCGACTTCGCGACGAAGAAGGCGAAGGTGGTCTACAAGGGCACGTCCGAGGGCGAGCACCGCTCCCCCTCGATGGCGGACCCGTTCTTCTCCCCGGACGGCAGCAAGGTAGCCGCGCTGCTGGAGCAGAGCGGGTTCCGCCACGCCTACCTGATCGACCCGACGCTCGAATCGGCGACCCAGGTCACGCGCGGCGAGTTCGAGGTTTACCCGCTGCGCTTCACCCCGGACGGCAAGAGCCTGCTGGTACGCTCCAGCAAGGAGGACCCGTCGCGCGCGGACCTGTACCGGGTTTCCCTGCCGGACGGCGCGATGGAGCGGGTGACGAAGCAGACCGGCACGTACGGCGACCCCGAGCTTTCGCACGACGCGCGCAAAGTGGCGACATCCTTTAACTCCTGGGCGTCGCTTCCCGAGCTGTACGTACTCGCGGGCGACAAGGAGACGAAGGTAACGGACTCGCACTCGTCGGACGCCCCGGAGCGCGTGTCGCGCCTGAAGCCGCAACGGTTCTCCTTCAAGAACCGCCACGGGCAGAACGTCCACGGCGTCCTGATGCTGCCGCCGAACTGGCAGAAGACGGAGCAGCGCCCGCTGCTCATCTACGTCTACGGCGGGCCACTCGGCACCGGCAAGCAGGTGCAGGACGGCAGCAACGGGGGCGACTACCGGTTCAACATCTTCGCGTCGGAATCGCTGGGCTACATCACCGCGATCATCGACCCGCGCGGCTCCTCCGGCTACGGCGCGGCGTTCGGCAAGGCCAACTACGAGGCCCCCGGCGTCGCACAGGTCGAGGACCTGACGGACGGCGTGAACTACCTGAAGCAGGAGTTCAACGTCGATCCGAAGAAGGTCGGCGTGCGCGGCTGGTCGTTCGGCGGCTTCCAGACCCAGATGTGCCTTTACACCGCTCCGGACGTCTTCACCCTCGGCATCGCGGGGGCGGGGCCGACCGAGTGGCAGAACTACAACAACTGGTACGTCGGCGGCGTCATCGGCGCGAACAAGAAGGCCGACGACCTGGACAAGTACAGCCTCACCAAGCTGGCGAAGAACCTGAAGTCGCCGCTCATGCTCCTGCACGGCCTGGAAGACACCAACGTGCTGGCGCAGGACACGATCAAGGTCTACCGCGAGCTGCTGAAGACGGGCAAGGGTCCGCTCGTGGAGCTGGTGCTGGACCCGACCGGCGGCCACGGCCTCGGCGGGGACATCAACGCGCAGGACCGTTTCCGCATCTACGCGGGCTTCCTGGAGCGCCACTGGGGCCGATATACGCCCCCGGCGGCGTCTTCCGGCACGCAGCAGGCGAAGAAGTAGCCCCGTCGGTATACGACAAAAAACGCCCCGGCGGTCTCGACCGCCGGGGCGTTTTTTACACGGATACGCAGGAAGAGCAGAGCACCCTATGGAAACCGTTCGCGTCGTGGAGGTCGGGCCGCGGGACGGGCTTCAGAACGAGCCGTACGTCGTGCCGACCGGGGACAAGGTCGCGTTCGTCACCGCGCTGGCGGAGGCGGGCTGCCGGGATATCGAGGTGGCGTCGTTCGTGCGGGCCGACCGGGTGCCGCAGATGGCGGACGCCGCGGAGGTGCTGGCCGCGCTGCCCGACCGCCCCGGCGTGCGCTACATCGCCCTGACGCCGAACGAGAAGGGGCTGGAGCGCGCATTGGGCGCGGGCGCGAAGGCGATCGCCGTCTTCACCGCCGCCTCGGAGACGTTCAACCGCGAGAACGTCGGCAGGGGCATCGACGAGTCGCTGGCGGAGTTTGCGCGGATGGTCCCGGCGGCGCGCGCGGCGGACTGCTGGGTGCGCGGCTACGTCTCCACCGCGTTCGTCTGCCCGTACGAGGGGAAAGTCTCCCCCGATCGGGTCGTCCCGGTGGTAGAGGCGCTGCTCGCGCTCGGCGTGGACGAGGTCAGCGTCGGCGACACGCTCGGGCACGCGGAGCCCGACGACGTCGCCGCGCTGACCGAAGCCCTGCTCCCCGTCCTCCCCCTGCCCCACTTCGCCTACCACCTGCACGACACGCGCGGCACGGCGCTGGCGAACGTCGCCCGCGCCCTGGAGTACGGCGTCCGCATCTTCGACTCGTCCGCCACCGGCCTCGGCGGCTGCCCCTTCGCGCCGGGCGCTGAGGGCAACGTCGCCACCGAATCCCTCGTCGCCCTGCTGGAGTCGCGCGGCTTCGCCACGGGTATCGACGCGGCCCGCGTCGCCGAAGCGGGCCGCCGGGTGCGCCGCGGGCTATAACCGGATTTCCAGCTCGATCTCGTCGTGGAGGGGGATGCCGTTGCGGCCGACCTCGGGGATCTGCGGCTTCTGGCGGCGCATCTCGTCCACGGAGCCGGGGTGAACGGCGACGAGGCGGAAGCCGCGCTTCTGATAGAAGCCGAGCGCGCGCAGGTTGTCGTTCGTGGTGATCAGCCAGAGGCGCGACGCGCCCGCCGCGACCGCCGCCTCCCGGGCGGCGGCGAGGAGCGCGGTGCCGACGCCGATCCCCTCGCGCGAGCTGTCGAGGGAGACGACCTCGCACTCCCGCCCGGCGTGTGTCTCGTCGAGGCGGTAAGTCAGGAGACCGATCCGCTCGCCGCCTTTCTTCCGGACGGCGACGAAGCCGCCGCTCAGGTCCTCGGGGACGTGCCTGCGCCCGCGCGAGAGCAGCGAGGCGTCCCCCCACTCGCTCGTCCAGCGGGCGCGCACCCACTCCCGGTCGTCCGGCGTAAGCGGGACCAGGTGAAACGTGGCGGGCAGCATCGCGGCGCGCGTTCCCTTACCGCTTCGTGGCGGACCAGCCGCGGACGAAGCCGACGCACTGCGCGACCTCCCAGACCGGGCCTTCGCCGCCGCGCTCGTACTCGATGGAGACCGGGCCGACCACCTTGAGCCGCTTCAACTCCGCCAGCATCGCGGGCATGTCGGCGACGCCGGTGCCGAAGGGAACGTCCTTCGCCGCGGGGCCGAGCACGTCCACGTCCTTCAGGTGTAGACTGAGTACGCGCTCCTTGAGCTTCCGGATGCCGTCGACCGGCTTCACGCCCGAGCGCGCCCAGTGACCGGTGTCCGCGCAAGCGCCGATGCGGCTGTCGCGGCTCTTCACGATCGAGAGGACGTAGTCCGGGTCCCAGAGCCGGTAGTTCGGGTTGCGATCCTGCTTCGGGTGATTGTGGATGGCGACGCGGACGTCGTACTCCTTCACCAGTTTCTCGATCACGTCGAACGCCGCGGCGTCCGGCTCGCTCGTGATCGTGGTGATGCCCATTTTCTTCGCGAACTCGAAGACGCGCCGGTTCGCCGCCTCGTCGCGGCCGAGCCCGACGACGCCGTAGGCGACGGCGCGCACGACGTTTTTCTCCAGGTGCTCCTTAACGCGGGCGACCGCGTCGTCCGGGGAGTTGTGGTCGAAGCGGGGGCCGCCGCCGCCGCCACCACCCGCGGCCGGCGCGTCGAGGCGCTGCCCGGGGTAGAACTCGATGACCTTGCCGCCCGCCTGCGCGGTCTTCTCGATCGCCTCGAAGACGGTGAAGCGGTTGTAGGTGTACGCCTGGCAGC